>JBBQIY010000048.1:0-9613 GCA_038325415.1 Kiritimatiellia bacterium | reverse complement strand
ACCGGGTTATTGTAATCTTGACGCTTTTTTCAAGATTACGGTGAGGGCAGAAAGTCCAGCGATGGCTGGAAAGGAGAGTGCTTCATGCCCACACAGCCCAGCGCAACCGGGTTATTGTAATCTTGGCGCTTTTTTCAAGATTACGGTGAGGGCAGAAAGTCCAGCGATGGCTGGAAAGGTGGTGCTTTATGCCCGTGCACCCGAGCGCAACCGGGTTATTGTAATCTTGACGTATTTTTCAAGATTACGGTGGGAGCTGAGGCGTGTACACAGGCAAGATGCCTATGCTCCCAGTGTAGGAAACGCGGCGAGGACGCCGCGTCTACTGGATCGGGAAAAACGGCGAGGACGCCGCGTCTACTGGGCGCGTGGCAGTGTGAAAAGGAATGGGGCGGACTTTCGTCTTGTGCTTTTACAAAAACGTTAAATGACTTGGGGGTTAGTTTTACGAAAATGTAACGTCTGGGTGAATGCCTTCCGTTTGATCCACGTCTTCTTTTAAAGGGATCGTCATCTGGTTATCACATATTCGAATATGTGATCTTTACTTCTACAGATGAAGAATTAAAACCTTTTTGTGGTGTTTTTGGGTTTGAGGGTGCATCGTGTCACGAAGTTTTCGTCGTCCGGAGATGCAGAATTTGACGGCTTGAGAGCGCTGGCATGGAAGGTGCTAAGGACAAAGGACTCGTGGAAGACACCCGCATGAAGTCAATGAAATGAGGAGTATAAGCAAATGCAAGATGGCCAAGCCCAAAAGAGAGCTCTGCTAGACCTGCCGCAGGACAGGGGGCTTTACAGTTTTAAGAATGAGCATGATGCTTGTGGCGTCGGCTTGGTTGCCAATATTGACAACCGTGCCGAGCACGCGATTATCGAGAAAGGTGTGGCCGTGCTGAAGCGTCTCATGCATCGGGGTGCCGCCGGTGGCGATCCGGAGACTGGCGATGGTGCCGGGTTGCTGTTTTCCATTCCTGACAAGTTCTTCCGGAAGGTTCTGAAGACGAAACTTCCGGCGGTCGGCCAGTATGGTGTCGCCATGCTCTTCGGCGGCGATGGTCTTGAGAAGGAGATTGAGAGTGTTGCCGTGGCTGAGGGCATGAAGCCTCTTGTGTGGCGCGATGTTCCAGTTCAGCCTGAATTTATCGGACGTTCGGCTCGCGAGAGCTGTCCGACAATCCGTCAGCTTTTTCTTGATGGCTCGTCATACGCTGATTCGGCGGCATTTGAACGCAAGCTTTTCGTTTTCCGTCGACTTGTGGAGAAGAATGTTCGCGGATGCTACTTCACCAGTTGCTCGTGCCGGAGCATCGTCTACAAGGGTCTGTTGCTTGCGACGCAGATTGATAAGTTCTTTCCGGATCTCGGCGATCCCGACGTGGAGAGTCCGCTCATCTTGGTCCATCAGCGCTACAGTACGAACACCTTTCCGACATGGAAGCTGGCGCATCCCTACCGCTATCTTGCGCATAACGGCGAGATCAATACGCTCCGCGGCAATCTCAATCAGCTCCATAGTCGAGAGCCATTCCTAGACAGTCCGCTCTTGGGCGCTGACATGAAGAAGCTCCTTCCGCTCATCGATGAGGGGCAGAGCGATTCGGCTTGTCTGGACAATATGCTCGAACTACTCGTTGCGAGTGGTCGCAGCCTTCCCCATGCCATGCTGATGCTCATGCCGCAGGCTTGGGGTGCGAACTACTATCTCGGGCGCGATGTGCGCGGATTCTTCGATTACCATTCCCAGCTTATGGAGCCTTGGGATGGGCCGGCAGCCGTTGGTTTTACCGATGGCATTAACATCGGCGCGATTCTGGATCGCAATGGCCTGCGTCCGGCTCGCTACACGCTCACCAAGAACAATCTGTTCGTGCTAGCCTCAGAAACCGGCGTCCTCGACCTCGATGATGCGGAGGTTCTGCAGAAGGGGCGTCTGAAGCCCGGTGAAATGATCTGGTGCGATCTGGAAAATGGCCGTCTTGTACACGATACTGAGCTGAAGAATGCCATTGCCCGCCAACTGCCGTACCGTCGGTGGGCTGAAGAGAACAAGATCGTGGTCAGCGGTCTGTTCGATTCGGTCAACGCCTCAACCGTTCGACCGGACCTGACGAAGCGTCAGCGCGGCTTTGGTTGGACGCGCGAAGACTTGGAAGTCATTTTATTGCCGATGGCGGCGGATGGACAGGAGGCCGTTGGCTCGATGGGTAACGATGCGGCACTTGCCGTGCTGTCGACCCAGCCGCAGCCGCTCTTTAACTATTTCAAGCAGCTTTTCGCTCAAGTGACGAATCCGCCGATCGATCCGATCCGCGAAGAACTGGTGATGAGCCTCACCACTTACATCGGCAATCAGGGTAATATCCTCTCGGAGGAAGCGCAGCGCAAGAGCATCGTGCGGCTTTCGCGTCCCGTGCTAACGGACGAGGATGTCTATCGGCTCGAACTCCTCCACGAGACTCAAGTTTCTTCTGCAACGCTCGTCCTCGGCTGGAAGGACAACCTTGAAACGGCACTTATCAAATTGCAGCAGGATGCCATCAGGGAAGTCAAAGCGGGGCATAGCATCCTCATTCTCAGTGATCGCGACTTGCCTTCCAAGGAGCTGCCGATTCCCTCGTTGCTTGCAACGGCGGCGGTCAACCGCGCCCTCGTCGAAGCCGGTCTGCGGCCTCCGACCGGGCTGATCGTGCAGTCCGGCGAGATCCGCGAGGTGATGCACTATGCCTTGCTGCTCGGCTACGGAGCCACGGCGATTCATCCGTATCTCGCGCTGGAGACGGTTTCCGCGCTTGCCGCATCCGGTCGAACCTCCTGCGACCCTGCGAGAGCCGTGGAGAACTACATCAAGGCGGTCGACAAAGGGCTGCTGAAGGTGATGTCGAAGATGGGCATCTCCACTCTCCGTAGCTATCGGTCGGCTCAGGTTTTTGAAGCGGTTGGCCTCGATGCGACCGTGATCGACCGCTATTTCCCTGGCACCGCCTCGCGTGTCGGCGGACTCAAGCTCTCTGATATCGAGGCCGAGTCGATCCATCGTCACGAGAAAGCTCTGGATCCCGCATCGGAGGACATTCTTTCAGACGGCGGCCAGTACCGTATCCGCACAGCGGGTGAGAATCATCTTTGGACGGGTGAGAGCCTTAGCTTATTCCATCAAGCCGTGCAGACGAACGATGTCGAGAAATACCGCCGATATGCCAAGCTGATCAATGAGCAGGAGGAGCACCTCTGCACGCTGCGCGGTTTGTTTGAGTTCGCAGAGACAACGCCTATCCCGATTTCGGAAGTGGAGAGCGTGGACAGCATTGTGCGTCATTTTATGTCGGGCGCGATGAGCTTGGGCTCGATCAGCCCGGAGGCGCATGAGGCGATTGCCATTGCCATGAATCGCATGGGCGGCATGAGCAACAGCGGCGAGGGCGGTGAGGATCCAGCGCGTGAACATCCAGGGCCGAGCGGCGAGGACCGTCGTAGCGCAATACGTCAAGTGGCCAGCGGACGGTTCGGCGTGACGATCGACTATCTTGCCGGCGCCAAGGAATTGCAGATCAAGATGGCACAGGGAGCGAAGCCCGGCGAAGGCGGACAGCTTCCCGGCTACAAGGTGGACGAACATATTGCACGCGTCCGCCATTCCACGCCGTTTGTGACGCTCATTTCGCCACCGCCGCACCACGACATCTATTCGATTGAGGATCTGGCACAACTGATCTTCGACCTCCACAATGCCAATAAGGAGGCACGGGTTTCTGTGAAACTCGTCTCGGAGGTCGGCGTGGGAACCATTGCTGCGGGCGTGGCCAAGGGCCATGCCGAAGTCATCCTGATCAGTGGCCATGATGGCGGCACCGGTGCCTCGCCGCTCACCAGCATCAAGCACGCGGGGTTGCCCTGGGAGCTCGGGCTTGCCGAAACACAACAGACGCTCGTCTTGAACCATTTGCGCGAGCGTGTTAAGTTGCAGGTTGACGGGCAGATTAAGACGGGCCGCGATGTCGTCATCGGTGCGCTCCTCGGTGCCGAGGAATTTGGATTTGCAACGACGGTTCTCGTCAGCCTCGGATGCGTCATGATGCGCAAGTGCCATGAGAATACGTGTCCAGTTGGCGTTGCTACGCAAGATCCGCAACTACGCAAGTGTTTTAAAGGCAAGCCGGAGTACATCGAGAACTTCTTCCGTCTCTTAGCAGAGGAAGTCCGCGAATACTTGGCTCAACTCGGATTTCGTTCTCTTGACGAAGCGGTGGGTCGTAGTGACTTGTTGCGCATGAACCGCGCGATCGAATTCTTCAAGACGCGTAATCTCGATTTTTCGAAGATGCTGGCAAGAGCTGAAGGTCCGGCGGTCCGGTGGAACGGCATCAAGGACGAGATTGAAACCTACGATGAGGTCAATCTTCTTCCTGAACTGGCGGAAGCCTTGAGGTGTGGGAGCAAGGCGACGTTGGCGAAAACCATTAACAACGTGAACCGAACGATTGGTACTCGGCTTTCCTGCGCTATCGTACGCGCTCACGGTGCGAAGGGATTGTCTGATGACACGCTGACGGTGAACTTCTCGGGTTGTGCGGGACAGAGTTTCGGAGCGTTTCTCGCTCATGGCGTGACCTTCAACCTTGAAGGTGAGGCCAACGATTTTGTCGGCAAAGGGCTATCTGGTGGCACGATTGTCCTCAAGCCCTCCCCAGCGGCCAAGTTTGTGGCGAAGGACAACGTCATTGCCGGTAACGTCATCGGCTTCGGCGGAACGTCCGGCAAGATCTTCATCAACGGACAAGCGGGCGAACGCTTTGCGGTTCGCAACAGCGGCATCACGGCCGTGGTTGAGGGCGTTGGCGATCATGGCTGCGAATACATGACCGGTGGCAGAGTTGTCGTGCTCGGTGCCACAGGCGTTAACTTTGCCGCTGGCATGTCCGGCGGCGTCGCCTACGTCTACGACGACACGAACGACTTCGATCTCCGCTGCAATGTTGGAACGGTCGATCTCAAGTCGATCCGAGAAGGGTCGTTTGAAGAAAAGGAACTGATCGTGTTGATTCAGGAGCATATTGATCGCACGGGAAGTTCCTGGGCAAAGGCGCTCCTCTCCAACTGGGAAAGTACGCGCGGTAAATTCGTGCAGGTGATCCCATTTGAATATATGAAAGCTCTGGCTAGAATTCAAGCAGCGGCTAAGGGGGAGTAAAGGAGAAAACCATGGCCAACAAAGCATTTATTGAAGAATCTAGAATCGACCATCTCTACAGGCCCGCTGAGACGCGTGTGCAGGATTACGAGGAAGTCGAAGTTTCGCCGAGTAAGGATCAGCTTCGCGTTCAGGCGGAACGTTGCATGAACTGCGGCATTCCATTCTGCCAGGCATGCGGATGCCCGTTGTTCAATGTCATTCCCGACATGAACGCTGCGGCGGCACGGGGAGACTGGCGGACGGCATGGGCAATCCTCAGCAGTACGAGTAGCCTTCCGGAGTTTACAAGCCGGATTTGTCCTGCGCCTTGCGAGGGGAGCTGTACGGCGAGTCTCCCGAGCGAAGCCGTCATGATTCGGCAGATTGAAAAGGCGGTTACCGAAAAAGCTTTCAGCATGGGACTCGTGAAGCCCGTGGCGCCAAAGGGCGAGAACGGAAAATCCGTCGCCGTCATCGGCAGCGGTCCGGGCGGCCTTGCCGCCGCGATTGCGCTTCGTAAGAAAGGATATGCCGTCACGGTCTACGAGCGCTCGGCAGATCTTGGCGGGTTGCTTCGCTACGGAATACCTTATTTTAAGCTCGATAAGAAGATCATTGATCGACGCACGGACATCATGCGCGAGTCCAACATCGAGTTCATCTGCAACACCGAGGTTGGTATGGACATTGCCGGCTCGTATATCGTTAAGAAGCATGACCTCGTTGTGATCGCCATCGGGACGCCTGTGGCTCGTGATTTGAATATCCCGAATCGCAAGCTGGGAGGTATTCATCTCGCACTGGAGTTCCTTGGAGGACAGAATCAAGTACTCGGCGGCGAGATCGCGGAGTCACCCATCAGTGCCAAGGGGAAAAAAGTATTGGTGATCGGCGGGGGTGACACGGGAAGCGACTGCGTCGGCACGAGTAACCGGCACGGTGCGGAATCGGTCATGCAAATTGAGATCATGCCTAAGCCGCCTATCACGCGGTCGCCGTGTTCGCCTTGGCCTGACTGGCCATACCAGCTTCGCACCTCGTCGAGCCACGAGGAAGGTTGCGAACGCCGCTGGGATCTCAACAGCCTGCGGTTTCTCGAGAAGGACGGACGCGTCTGCGGTGTTGAAGTCTGTAAAGTCGAGTGGGAGTTTTCGCCGCAAGGTCGTCCGCTCACGTTCAAGCCGATTGAAGGCACTAACGAGGTGATTGCTTGCGACCTGGTGTTTCTTGCGATGGGATTCTTGAAGCTGGATCGTGCGACGACGCTCGCAAGGCTCGGTATGGAAGAATCCGCTAACATTCAAATTATCGGTGATGCGGCCTTCGGTCCGTCGCTGGTCGTCCGTGCGATGGCCGACGGCGGGAAGGTCGTGGAACGACTCGGCTAACGCTAAAAATCATAGAAATTCGAGCCTAAAACATGCTGTTTTTAGTCCTTGACATATCCCAATAGAAGGAATACGCTTTTATTTATTTGCGTGAGGTATTCTTTACGTGAAGTAGGCTCAATAACACTGTTCGGCAAAAATATGACCAACTCTCCGCCATACAAAAAAGAAGACCAAGACGGATCTATTCTGGAAATTGGTGATTGGGTTAAAATTATTGGCGTGCCCGATTTATCGAAAATGTCAGCCGAACCACTTTCTGAATGTCAGCCGATCTTCAAATATCTGATGGGAAAATATAAGAGAATAAAAGGTTTCGATCCAGAATGCTTCGCGCAATTTGATTTCAGAATCCCCGGCGAAAAAGGATTCGGGAACCATACCGTTTGGATCGAACCCTATCTACTCAGAAAAAAGAAATGAAAACCACGGAGCCGAACCAAGCGATGCAGAGAACGAGCGCGTCTGTCACGGATCGTGCTCCGAGCAGCACGCTCCGCGCCAGCCACTCTCGTCTCTGATCTTATACGTTATGTGTCAGAAGGAAACCAATGGAAGTTTCAGTAGCACAAGAAATAGAACAAATACAAATGGGTAAACCCCATGTTGTGATTTTAGGTGCTGGAGCCAGTTACGCTGCCTTCCTGAATGGAGATAAAAATGGTGTAAAAATTCCACTTATGAATAATTTTGTGGATATTCTTGACCTTAATGAATTGTTGTCTCAGACGAGCATTGATTTTAAAACTGATAACTTCGAAAAGATATACGACCAACTTCATCAGAATGAAGCTTATCGAGGAATCAGAGAAGAATTAGAAAAAGTAATTTATGACTACTTTTCTAGCCTAGATATTTTTAATGAACCAACCATTTATGATCATTTATTGTTATCTCTGCGAGAGAAAGACATTGTTGCAACTTTTAACTGGGATCCATTTTTGTTGCAGGCATACCGTAGGAACGCACAACAATTTAAGTTGCCAAGACTACTCTTTCTTCACGGAAATGTCGGAATTGGATATTGTGAAAAAGACAAGGTAGCAGGAGTAAATGGTAATAGATGCAGTAAGTGTGGTTGTGTCCTTACACCGACAAGGCTTCTATACCCTGTTGCAGAGAAAAACTATCACTTGAATGGTTTTATTTCTTCGCAATGGAAAGAGCTGAGTCAGCATTTACAGAGTGCTTTTATGATAACTATCTTTGGGTACGGCGCACCGCAGTCAGATGTTAGTGCAATTGATTTAATGAAATCAGCTTGGGGCGATGTAAACAAGAGAGAAATGGAGCAAACAGAAATAATCGACATTAGAGGCGAAGATGATTTGTGCGGTACATGGAAACCTTTTATTCACACCCATCACTACGAAACACATTCCAGTTTCTATGAATCTTGGATAGCTAACCACCCAAGAAGAACGGGTGAGGCATACATAAATCAATATTGGGATGCACAGTTTATCGACAACAATCCAATTCCTGAAAAATTGGCATTTACAGATTTATGGGCTTGGTTTGAGCCATTGAAACAAGTAGAAGATCGGCATGAAAACACATAACCCGGCGCTCAAGCAGACGGCTGCGCCGCCGCTTAGCTCTACGTTCTGCAAGGAGATAAGACAATGCCCATCAGATTCATGACGTTATTGGCAGGCATTGCCATCATAATGCCGTGTGTTGCCGCAACCAACGACCTTCAAGAGTTGACCGGCATGATCACGATGGCAAAGGCCCCTTATAGATTCACCCTCGATGGCACGACAACAGCCATCCAACTCGAGGGCAATCTTCCTCGCCTCCGAATCAGGACACGCCTTTGGGTCAAAGGCAAACTCAAAACCGAGTTCAGAGCGGCCACAACCAATCCTCTTGCAGCGGCGGCTTGGCCAGATCATTGGCGTGTCTATATGGACGTGGAGGAATGCCACCACATATCTAAGCCCTTCGAGAAACCAAAGACCAAGAACTCGCAGAACAATTCTGTGGATCCTATTTCTGAACCTGAGCCAAAGCGCGGCTCCAGAAAAGGGTCCCAGTGACGTTCGGCTGGAGGAAAAATGAAGACACGAATAGTCTCAGCATTCGTCATGCTCGGGTTGACGCAAGCGTGCTTGCTCACGGCAGATGCCGGAACCAATGCACATCTCAAAGCGGTTGCCGAAGCGCTTGCGCCCGCGTTCGCCAACCTTGATCCTATTCCCACGGCAGCCTACCCGAAGCACACCACGTCGCTTGTCATCACCCATCTGCCGCAGACCTACAAGATCCACGGCAGATCAAAAACAGGGGAGGTGTCAACTAATGTCTACGACCAGGTCGGCCCCAGTTTCAGAGGCTTCGTTCTTCGCGTCCACCTCCAGGACAAAGGGGTTGTCAATCAGGCAGGCACTCCCCAGACAATACGGGAACCGTACTGGGTCATGGATCTGGACGTGACACCGATCGCAAGCACTGACAAGCAGATCTACTGGGCACTCTCGTACTGCGGGCGCACAGACACCAACATCTTGACCAAGATCAGAAGAGGACTGAACGAACTGAGCAAGGAGCCGAACAAGACAAATGGAGAGTAGCGTCTAAAGCCGCACTCTCATTTGCGACGTTCGGCAGGAGAGAATATGAATCAAAAAGAAGTACAGCAGATCAAAGCGCGCCTCCAGTCCAAGCCGACGGAGGAGCTACAGACAATTTACGCAACCAACGACACGAACGAGTACCTGCCAGAAGCGTTCGTAGCGATCCGGGAAATACTGCATGAGCGAGGAAGTCATGCCGACACCTTCGTCCCTCGACAGCAGACTCCTGTCCCGGTTGCAGAACCCGTTCGATCTGTTGTGATCACAGACATCAGGATGTCCTTCGGGGCTATGGTAACCTTCATGGTGAAGTGGGCAATTGCCTCCATACCTGCTGCGATCATCCTCTTTCTCATCGGCGCATTGTTATGGGCATTACTTGGAACCGTTCTATTCAACGCACTGCGATGAGGAATTGTCGAACCAGACAAATGCAGCGTACGCGGAATACCGCGCCGCTGATTTGCGACGTT
>JBBQIY010000047.1:0-9709 GCA_038325415.1 Kiritimatiellia bacterium | reverse complement strand
CAAATTTAGGCGAAATAATTCATGTCTCTGTTCTCGTGACACCACGGAAGAAGGTTGCAACTGTGCATAACGTGTTGAGAATCAATGCTGTATTCTGACTCCTGACTTCTGTATTCTTGGTGGGATTCAACTAAATTGAATTCCACCTTACCCGAAACTGGGTGCGCGTTTTTTGCTGACAAGTCCGGCGCATTCTGGCATGGTATTCGTGTCACGAAACTTTGGGGCGGGGCAGTGCTTGCAGAATTTCTTTTTCACCAATCAAACAACGGCGGATGACGATATGAAGACTTATCTTTCAGTGGATCTCGGTGCGGGTAGTGGGCGTGTCATCGCGGCACGCTACGATGGCAAGACGATTGCAATGGAGACGGTGAATCGGTTCGACAATACGCCGTTCGAGCTCAACGGACATTTGTTTTGGAACATTCCGTCGCTTCTGACCAGCATCCGTTCAGGACTTGCTGCAGCTCTTGAGAAGTATGGACAGATTGAGTCGGTGGGCGTTGATACCTGGGGTGTCGATTATGCGCTGATGGATCGCTCGGGGCGCATGTTGTCCTTGCCGTATGCCTACCGCGACAAGCGTAACAATCCGGCTAACACGCAGCAGGTCTTTGATACTGTCGGGCGGAAGGAACTGTACTTGTCAACCGGCATCCAGTTCATGGATTTTAACACGCTTTTTCAATTGAACGCCGAGCGCAGTGAGATGGACTCCTTGCTGGCTCAAGCGGATCGTTTGCTCTTCATTCCCGATCTCGTTAACTTCGCGCTCTGCGGCGTGATGGCGAATGAAGCGACGATTGCCAGCACGAGCCAGATCATCGATATTCAGACGCGCGACTGGTCTCGTTCGCTGATGGACGCCGTGGGTATTCCAAGCAAGTTGCTCAGCACGCCCGTCCAGCCCGGCACGGTTCTTGGAAAAATTCGTGGGATTGTCGGCATGGAACAGGTTCCACTTGTGGCGGTTGGTGCACACGACACCGCTTCGGCGGTCGCCTCGGTTCCGGCGGACTCTGCCACATCGTGGGGCTATCTCGCCACGGGCACCTGGGCACTACTCGGCATCGAGACGGACAAGGCTATTCTTTCGGATCTCTCATATGAACTCTGCTATACGCACGAAGGCGCGGTGAATGGCAAGTTCCGCTACCTCAAAAATTGCACCGGCATGTGGATGATTCAGGAACTGCGGCGGGCATGGGCGGAGAACGGCCAAGCTCCCGATTTCGAGGCCCTCATGCAAGAGGCACTCTCAGCCGCGCCTTTTCGCTCGCTGATTGATCCCGATTATGCTGATTTCCAATCGCCAGGACGCATGCCAGAGAAGATGGTGGAATTTTGTCGCAAAACGAATCAGCCGATCCCCGAAACCAAGGGGCAGTTCTACCGTGCGGCCATGGAAGGCATCGTCATGCGCTATCGCGAGGTGTGGGGCGAGCTGGAGCAACTCACGGGGGTAAAGCGTGATATTCTGCACATGATCGGCGGCGCGACGAAGGATGCGATGCATTGTCAGATGACCGCCGATGCGCTCAATGTAAAGATCGCCTGCGGCCCCGCCGAAGGTGCTTCCATGGGCAACGCGATTGCGCAGATGGTGGGAACGGGTGATCTTCCGTCATTTGAGGCGGGACGTCAGCTTGTACGCAACTCAATCCAGCTCGACTACTGGGAGCCGAAGCACGCAGCCGACTGGGATGGCGTCTTTGAAATGTGGCGAGATTATCGCGCACGAGCAAAATAAGCAAGTCTTGCCTCTTGCCCCTGCAAGATGTTATTATCGAGGCTGTTTATTCAGTCCATGAAGCAAGACAG
Source organism: Kiritimatiellia bacterium (assembly GCA_038325415.1). GTDB lineage: Bacteria > Verrucomicrobiota > Kiritimatiellia > RFP12 > UBA3636 > JBBQIY01. Next base: position 7,885 of record JBBQIY010000047.1, on the reverse strand, counting down.
GGAACGACAGATGCCAGTTTATCGATACGAAGTTAAAGACGGTGTGGCAGGGTGTAGACACTGCCACGACGGGTTTGAAGTGATGCAAGCGATCAGCGCCAAGCGACTCGAGCTGTGCCCCGAGTGCGGCGCGGCGATCGTGAAGACCCCTGTAGTTTCTTCTGTCGGGCGTTCCGAAGGTGCGTTCGATGACCGCGCGAAGGCCGCTGGATTTTCAAAACTAAAACGCCTAGGTAAGGGCGAGTACGAAAAACAATATTAAAAAAGGAGTACGGAAGATGAAAGGAATCGTTTTGGCTGGTGGCTCTGGCTCGCGGCTTTATCCGATCACACGGGCGGTCAGTAAGCAATTGTTGCCGATCTATGATAAGCCGATGATCTACTACCCGATCTCTGTGCTCATGCTTGCGGGAATTCGGGACATCCTGATCATCAGCACGCCGATAGATTTGCCGCTTTTTAAGCATCTTTTGGGAGATGGTTCGTCCTTTGGCGTGAAATTTACTTACGCAGAGCAGCCACGGCCTGAGGGGCTTGCACAGGCGTTCATCATCGGTGCCGATTTCATTGCGGGGGAGCCAGTGGCATTGGTGCTGGGCGACAATATATTCTTCGGACAGGGCCTCAGTGAGCTGGTTCGCAACTCGGCTAAAATTCAGGATGGGGCCTACGTCTTCGGCTATCGGGTCAGCGACCCCGAACGCTACGGCGTGGTCGAATTCGACAAGGATCAGAATGTCGTAGGACTCGAGGAGAAGCCTGCGAATCCGAAGTCTTCGTTTGCAGTCCCAGGACTCTATTTCTATGATAAACATGTTGTCGAGTATGCGACGAATCTGAAGCCCTCTCCGCGTGGTGAGTTGGAGATTACGGACTTGAACATCGTCTACATGAAGAAGAACAAGCTCAAGGTGGAGTTGATGGGGCGTGGTATTGCATGGCTCGATACGGGCACCTACGCTTCGTTGCTCGAGGCCTCGAATTTTGTAGAGACAATCCAGAATCGTCAGGGGCTCAAGATTTCGTGTCTTGAGGAGATTGCCTTCCGGAACGGTTTCATCACCAAAGAAAAGCTGGAAGAGCTTGGGAACGCGATGAGCAAGAATGAATACGGACGCTACTTGCTCCAGATGGTGAAGGAAGAGAAATGAGTTTTGAAACGTGTCATTTGCCGGATGTGGTGATCTGTCGCCCGAAAGTTTTTCAAGACAACCGTGGCTACTTCAAGGAGATTAGCCGTCGCGACACGTATTCCAAAAACGGTATTGATCGCGATTTGGTGCAAGCCAATATGTCGTATTCGAAGCACGGCGTGTTGCGCGGGTTGCATTATCAACTCAAGTTCCCGCAAGCGAAACTTGTGTCGGTGGCGCATGGCAAGATCTACGATGTGATTGTGGATTGTCGTCGGCATTCCTCCGCTTTCGGAAAATGGTTCGGGCTGGAACTCTCTGCTGAAGGGGGCGAGGAACTTTTCGTCCCAGAAGGTTTTGCACACGGATTTTATGTGATGAGCGATTCGGCGGCAGTTGTGTACCAATGCAGCGACTACTATCATCCTGGTGATGAATACGGTTTGAACTGGAAGTCGAAAGCGCTCGCGATCGATTGGCCTTGTGATGTGCCAATCATGTCGGATAAAGATATCGTTTTGCCGATGTTTGAAGAGGTCGCGGCAGCGGAGTTGCCAGCTTAGGCCCTAGGTGCAGCGCATGAAAAAAGTCCACAAGAACATTCTCAAAATTACGCTGACGGCTGTGATCCTTGGTTTGCTTTATCGCAAGATGGATGTCGATGGATTTTTGAAGATTTTAAGGGATATTCGGCTCTGGCCGTTGACAGGCTTTTTCCTCATCTGCGTGTCGAACATGTGGCTGAGTTCATTGCGCTGGGGACTGCTGTTGCGTGCTGACGGTCTTGATATTCCAACGCGCAAGCTGTTTGTGAGTCACTGGATTGCATCGTTTTTCAATTTTTTCATGCCGTCGAATATCGGCGGCGATGTCTACCGAATCGCGGACATTGCAAAGAAGAGCGGCAAGACCGTGAATACGGTGGCCTCGGTGTTTGCGGATCGCCTTGCAGGTTTTATTGCGATGTCGATGCTCGGATTCTTGTTCCCGCTCATCGGTCTGCGTGAGGTGCCAGCGGAGCATCGGTGGAAGCTCGCGATTCCGCTGGTCGTGTTCCTTGGCTTTATGTTCCTTGCGGCTCTCGTTTGGCAACAGGGGATTCTGCGATTCATGGCGAAATTTTTGCCGGGGAAATTGCGAACTAAGGTTGAAAAGATTCTTGAGTTGTTCTTGGAGTCGGTTCGTGAATATGGACGCAACCCGCTGGTCTTGGTGAAGTGCTTGTTGCTTTCGCTTGTTTTCCAGTTTATGGTGATTGTGGCGGTGTATTGCGTCGGTACGTCGCTTCGACTTCCTATTCCGTTTTTTAGCTACTGCGTGTTTGTTCCGCTTGTGTGTTTGCTAGAGGCTGTACCTAGCACGATCAACGGGATGGGCTTTCGTGATGCTGGTTACATCATGTTTTTTTCCGCTGTTGGGCTTGCGAACCCGACGACGGCTGCACCAGCGATGTCGCTGCTCTACATGATGCTCACGCTCATCTATGCCTCTTGCGGTGGACTCCTTTTTTTGCGTCGCTTGCGCAATGCGTAAGCGGCGTAAAACTTTGTCGCGAGCGTTGTTGCAGATTCCCGAAACTGCGATCGGTGATCGCGGACCATTCCGGCCTCACCGAGGCCAGCCACAGCAGTGCGAAAGCTTCGCCAGCCATAGCACAGCTTACAGCACTTCGCAACAGTCTCGACACTATCGATTATCTCGATTCTCTCGAATGGGTACATGTTGCCGATGGTTTCGAGCGTGGCAGGGTGTCGCGCTTTCATCATAAACCGGACGCGGCGGATAGCGATTCAATATTCGCGCTTGCGGATACGCGAGCTTTAGGCGATAATTGAAGGGCATGAATTCACTCGACCTCGCCCGTAATGTTTTTGATGTTGAAATAGAGGCCCTTATGAAGGTGCGCGACTCTCTAGATTCGCGTTTCGATAAGGCCATGGCTCTTTTTTTAGACGTTTTGGCAAAAGGCGGAAAGATCGTGATGACTGGTGTTGGCAAGAACCTGCCGATTGCCGAAAAGATCTCCGCCACCCTCGCCAGTACCGGCTCCACCAGCGTCGTGCTGAACCCGTCACAAGCCATCCATGGCGATCTCGGTATCTTCGCTCCTAACGACGTCCTTGTTGTCCTGAGTTATTCAGGCGAGTCGGATGAGGTCAAGAACCTGATCCCGGCGGTTCGCCGCCTTGGCATTCCGGTCATTGCACTCACGGGAAACCCGAACAGCGAGCTGGCCTCCTTTAGTGAGGTTGTCTTGCAAGCGACGGTTGACCGCGAAGCGTGTCCTTTCAATATGGCTCCCACAGCCAGCACCACGGCAGCGCTTGCTTATGGCGATGCGATTGCGATGGCCCTCATCTCTGCACGAGGATTCAAACGCGAAGATTATGCCAAGCTGCATCCCGGCGGTGCGATTGGTCGTGCGTTGCTGTTGCGGGCGCGCGATGTCATGCGTACGTGTGAGCATATCGCCATCGTTTCGGAGAACGCACGAGTCAAGGAAGTCGTTGTGGCCATGACGAAGGCGCGCGGCGGTGCAGCGTTTATTGTGGACGCAGCGGGCAAGCTGAAGGGCATTTATACGGACGGCGACTTCCGCAGAGGAATTGCTGGCGGCGATCATGATCTGCTGAGTCAGGAAATTTCCGCCGTGATGACGCGTAACCCGATTTTTGTTTCGCCGGATATTCTGGCGGTTGATATTCTCCGGATTATCGAGCAACGTAAAATTGATGATCTTCCTGTGGTGGATGCCGAGGGCATTCTCGTTGGCGGTATTGATATTCAAGATCTTCCTAAAATGAAGGTGATGTAGATGGAAAATGATGAAATAAAATTTGATTCCGTTGAAGAAATTTTGCAAGATCTATGCGAGGGTAAATGCGTCTTGGTCGTCGATGATGCGGATCGTGAAAACGAAGGCGACGTGATTTGCGCCGCAGAATTCGCTACGCTGGTAAACGTCAACTTCATGGCCACCCATGCCAAGGGGCTCATCTGTATGCCGATGTCGAAGACCCTGACGACCCAACTCGGTCTCGCCCAGATGGTCACCCAGAATACGGATAACCATCAGACAGCCTTTACGGTTTCGATTGATCACGTCAACACCACGACGGGTGTTTCTGCATACGAGCGTTCGGTCACAGCGATCAAATCCGTTGAAGACGGCGCGAAGCCGGAAGATTTTCGTCGTCCGGGGCACATGTTTCCCCTTGAGGCGCGCGACGGCGGCGTACTCAGGCGTGCCGGCCATACCGAGGTCACGGTCGACTTGATGAAGTTGGCGGGACTGAAGCCCTGCGGCCTCTGTTGCGAGATTATGAACGACGACGGCAACATGGCGCGGCTGGACGATATTCGTGCGTTCAGAGTCAAGCACCACTTGCGTCTTTGCTCCGTGGCGGATGTCATCGCCTACCGTCTCAAGAGCGAATCGCTTGTGGAGTGTCTCGCGGATGTCGACATGCCGACGAAGATTGGCCATTTCAGGCTGCGTATGTACCGATCCGTCCAAGACGGGCTCGAGCATTTGGCGCTGATCATGGGCGACCTGAGCGGGCCACCGCCGCTGGTGCGCGTCCACAGCGAGTGCTTCACGGGAGACGTTCTGGGATCATGCCGGTGCGATTGTGGGGATCAGCTCCATGCCGCTATGGCTTTGATTGAAAAGGAAGGTCGCGGTGTCGTGCTTTACATGCGACAGGAAGGGCGTGGCATCGGTCTGCAGAACAAGTTGCATGCCTATAAGCTTCAGGAGAACGGCGTGGATACTGTGGATGCTAATGTTCAGCTTGGTTTCGCCGCCGATCTGCGCGATTATGGCATCGGCGCTCAGATCCTCTATGCGCTTGGGCTCAGCAAAATAAGGCTTCTGACCAATAATCCGCAGAAGATTAAGGGGCTTGAAGGCTATGGGCTCGATGTGGTAGAGCGTGTACCGATCCTCACAAATTCGAATGAGTGGAGCGAACGTTATATGATGACGAAGAAGGACAGAATGGGACACATTTTATAGTTAGAGGAATAACAGGCATGGACACGAGAATTTTCGATGAGGCTTTCAACGCGCTACCCGCAGAAATCAAAAACTCAAAGCCCGTTTGCACGATGGTGCTGGGGTCGGGATGGAATAAGGCGATCAGCGGCATGACCGTGATTTCGGAAGTGCCGTACGGTGCGATTCCGCATTTCGGCGATGCGACGGTCATCGGCCACTCGGGGCGACTCGTGTTGGTGCGGCTCCCGTCCGGGGGCGAGGCGCTCGTATTCTGCGGACGCCGTCACTGGTACGAGGGCGTCTCCTGGGAATCTATCGTGATGCCGGCCGAGATCACGCGTCGACTAGGCGTTAACAAAATTCTCATTACCAACGCATCGGGTGGCATTCGGTCCGACCTTCGCGCCGGCGATATCGTCATCATCAGCGATCATATCCGCTTTAACCACCTGAATCCGCTTGCGGGGAATCATGATCCAGCGTTCGGACCGCGCTTTCCGGATCAGAGTCGCGTCTATTCGGCGGAACTTCAAGCGTTGTTGAGCCAATCGGGCAAGGAGCTTGGGCTCGATTTGACGACCGGCGTCTACGTATTTGCTTCTGGACCTGTTTTTGAAACTCCAGCCGAAATTCGCGCCTACGCGATTCTCGGTGCCGATGTGGTGGGCATGTCCACCGTCCCCGAAGCGATGTTCGCCAGCGCCTGCGGCATTGAGGTTGCGGGACTTAGCTTTGTCAGCAACATGGCCTCCGGCCTCTCTGGCGTGGTTCTTTCGGGAACGGATGTCATTGAATGCGCGAAGGAGAATGCGGACAAAATGGCGGCCCTCGTGCGAAGCTTTCTTTCAAAAATTGATGGTGTAAAATAATAGTATAAACTCGGCTCGTAAAACGGGCCGAAAAAAAAGGGATTGAATTCAATGAGCACAGAAAAAGTAGTTTTCGATACGGATATCGGTTCGGATATCGATGATGCGTTGGCCTTAGCTTATCTGCTGAAGGAACCGCGTTGCGAGCTGCTGGGCGTGACGACGGTGACGTCGTACCCCGAGCTTCGTGCTAGCATGGTGTCCGCAATCTGCCGTAACGCAGGGCGCGACGATATTCCAATCCATGTGGGCTGTCCCCAGACACTATTGGTCGACTTGCTGCAACGCAACGCCGAACAGGCGAAGGCTATAGGCGCGTGGGATCATGCTGAATTTGAGCGCAAGAACACAGCCATTGATTTTCTCTACAAGACCATCATGGCTAATCCCGGCGAGGTCACGCTCCTTGCCGTTGGACCTATGACGAATGTGGCACTACTCTTCGCCTCGCATCCCGAAGTCCCTGCCCTGCTCAAGAAGCTGGTCCTCATGTGCGGCAAATTTGAAAATGGCGGGGGATCTGAGTGGAACGCCATTAACGACCCTCACGCCACGGCGATCACGTACGGGCACGGGTTCCAGAGCAAGCCGCCGCTCCATTACAGTTGTGGACTCGACGTCACGACGAAGTGTACGCTCGACCGTGACGTGGGGCGAGAGAAGTTCAAGCACTATCCCGTGTTGGGTCCTGTGCGCGACTTTGCCGAAGTCTGGTTTTCACATGCTCAAAAAGTGACGTTCCACGACCCGCTTGCAGCCGTGTGCGTATTCGAACCGGATGTTTGCAAGTGGCGCGATGTCCGTGTCGAGGTCTCTACGCTGCCCCCGACAGCAGGCTATACAGTTCCGCTCTATCACACGGAAGATAAGCCGCACAATATCGGCGAGTCCGTTGATTCCGCGCGATTCTTCGATTACTATTTTGATGTCCTCGGCCGCTAAGTTTTTTGAGATTGTCTAGAACAGTGAAAAATAGGAGGAGGATTGATGTCCGCCGCAGTTAATGATAAAGGGAGTCTTACTTTCAAGGATCGTAAGACGGGACTTGTGGTTTTTGGGATCTTCGAAATTCTCGGTGGCGTTTTTACGACGCTCATAGCTGGAGTGATGCTTGTTATGATGTTGTCTGCAAAGGATACAGGCAAACTTACGGGGAATGCTGTTGATGCTTCTGCGTTCCTCCCAGCCGTTTTGATGTATGTTTCTTTGTCTGTCTGGAACTTCTGGATGGGGATTGGTTCGATCAAGGTGAGACGTTGGGCGAGGACGCTGTTGCTCATCAGTTCTTGGGTGTGGCTCGTTTCCGGCGTGGTGGCAATTTCATTTTTCATGCAGAACCCAGGGGTTTCAGCGTCTGAGGCTCAACAGGTACCCCCGCAAGCCCAACACATCTTCAAAATCGTGACCTTGGTGTTTATGGCGATATTCTATATCGTGATTCCAGGGGTCATGGTGATGTTTTATGGTAGCAGGCATGTGAAGGCGACTTGCGAACAGTGGGATCCTGTTATCCGGTGGACTGACAAATGTCCGTTGCCGGTTCTGGGGTTGAGTTTACTGTGGGGCGTTGGTTTGCTTGGCATGCCATTATCCATTATCTCGGGCTATACGATTCCAGTTTTTGGGGTTGTTCTCAGCGGAGCGGCGGGGGCTGTGTTCATGCTCATCAATGGGCTGGTGATTGCCTATATGGCTTGGGGGATGTACAAGCTAAAAGTACAAGCATGGTGGTGCGCGGGTGCGCGTCAACATAGTTTGACGCCCACAGGAGTCAGAAGACAGGAGACAGGAGTCAGAAGTTGGAAATCAAGCACTTACGCGGAGTTAGACAAAATAATTCATGTCCCTGTTCTTGCGACACCATAGAAGAATGGCGAAACTGT
>JBBQIY010000046.1:0-9834 GCA_038325415.1 Kiritimatiellia bacterium | reverse complement strand
AGGCGAAATAATTCATGTCTCTGTTCTCGTGACACCACGGAAGAAGGTTGCAACTGTGCATAACGTGTTGAGAATCAATGCTGTATTCTGACTCCTGACTTCTGTATTCTTGGTGGGATTCAACTAAATTGAATCCCACCCGCCTGCCGCGCGGCGAGGCCGCGAAAAAACGATGAGGTAACTTTTTGAATGAACCGAGAACGAGGAGGAGGACGAGCGAGTAAGCGGAAAGTGGCAGCGGCGTCTCGCCGCTGAACGAACAGAGCCGAGACGGCTCTGCCACTATGCTAGACGGAGCTGGGGAGGTCTACGAGAAGCAAATGAGCGCGCGATCAGTCCGAGCTGTTCGTAACCTCATTAAAGTACACGGAATCAATGAATTAGAGCTGAAAACAGTCTTCTCAAAAAACTTCAAGTTATAGACAAGCTTGTGCGGAGGCGGGAAGGGGCAAGCGTCGCTTGCCCTTCGGCGGACGAGCAGACGCTCGCTCCTCCCCAGCGTGGTAGACGCGGCGTTTCGCGTCCGCGATCACCGAGCGCGGCTGCAGGCTTCTGCACTACTTTGGTTGGCCTCGATGAGGCCAGAATCGTCCGCGATCACCGATCACGGCTACAGGCTTCTGCACTACTGTGGTTGGCCTCGATGAGGCCAGCAACAGCAGAGCAAAAGTTGCAGGGTGGGGCGCAGTGAAAGATCGACAACGTTCGCGACAACGTTCTTTAGAGGGCAAGCGTGGCTTGCCATTCGGCAGAGAAGAGGATTAAAATTCGATGTCAATACCCACATGTATGACGTGATATCCCGCCCAATCTTGTTGCATCTCAGGCTCGTCTTTGAACTGGTTGCTGACATCCAACCCCATGTAGTCGTAGCCGATTTCGAGGGCGAACATTTCGCTCAACGATACGCTGACGCCTGCGCCAACGCCGTAGGTGAAATACGTATCGCTCTCTTCATCATTGTCGTATCCGTGATAATAATAATCGTCAGTATAATAAGGGGTGTCATACGACCATGTATTATAGGTCAGGCCGACTTTTCCGCGTACGTACAACGAGGCGATATCAGACAGGGGAACGTATTGCGTAAGCCCCAAGAAGAAACCCGTGTTCATGGTGTAGTCGAGATAGTCGGGGGTATCCAATCCGTCGGCAAAGGAGATCTCGCCAAAAAGCTCGGTGGTTTCGGAGACATAGAAGCCGAGTTTCAGAGAGAAGCCGGCAAAATCGTAAAAGACATCCGAATCTTGAGCACCCATGTAGAACCCACTGACGTTGATGGCTCCTACGTTTCCAGCCTGTGCCCGTGCTTCTGGTGTTGCGGCGAACAGGGAGATGGCGATTGCGGCAGCGCAGATAAACAGTTTTGAACGGCTCATGCTTTGTCCTTTTTGTTTTGTGTTGATTCGTCCTAAGGCGAAGATTTCGCCTCAGTCAGAACTGGATTGGTATTATAGGCTCATTAATCCTCTGCCCGCAAGAGATATTCTCGAAAAGTGTGGGTTGGTGAAGCGCCGCGACGGGAGCATAGCTTTGTCGGTGAACGGGGCTGATGCCGTGTGTTCGGAGAGAGGCGAGATGTTCTGGGGTCGGGTAGCCTTTGTGCCTGGCAAAGCCGTATTCCGGGTATTGGGCGTCGAGATCATCCATGATGGCGTCTCGAGTGACCTTTGCCACAATGCTGGCGGCGGCGATCAGGAAGCTTTTGGCATCGCCTTTGACGATGGCGGTGGACGGGCAGGGGAGGCCGCGTACGGGAAGGCCGTCAACAAGCGCATGCGGCGGAACGCCACCGAGAAGCGCAGAAACCGCGTGGGCCATCGCGACATGGGTGGCTCGGAGGATGTTGATTCGATCAATTTCGGCAGGGTCTGCCATGCCGATGCCAATTTCGACGCCAGAGGTCGAGGAGAGGATTTCGAAGAAACGTTTTCGGTCAGCCTCGCTCAGCTTCTTACTATCCGTGAGTCTCGCAAGTTTGTCGGCATACAGGGCTTCTGCCAGTTCTTGCGGAATGCAAACGGCTCCCGCTACGACGGGACCCGCAAGCGGTCCACGGCCCGCTTCGTCGATGCCCGCAAGGCGAGATCCGCGATTTTGAGCCCAGAACTGGTGTTCGAAAGTTAGCATAGAGTGTAAACACGAAAACCAAACGCCAAGGGTTTCCGTTGGCATCTGGTGGTTGATTCGTTTGAATCGGCTGAAGCGCTTTAGCTCTTCTTCTCGCGAAGGCGGGCTTTCTTGCCGCGGAGGTCGCGAAGGTAGTAGAGCTTGGCGCGGCGGACATGTGCCGAGCGCTCGACTTCGATTTTAACGAGGTACGGGGAGTGCACTGGAAAAACCTTCTCGACGCCGACGCCGAAGGAAAGGCGGCGAACGGTGAAGGTTTCGTTTGCACCGTTCCCATCGCGGGCGATAACCGTTCCGGCGAAAATCTGAACGCGTTCTTTGTCGCCTTCCTTGATTTTGATGGAAACCTTGACGCCATCGCCGACGGCGAAAGGGGTTACGTCGCTTTTAAGGCTTTCGGCTGTGATCTGATCCAATATCGTGTTGCTCATTTCAGTTTCTCTCCTGTGCGGGATCCTTCAGGGGTTCCGCAGACGGCTTGTCTGTGGGACAAGCCAAGTTCTCTTGGTTGATGTTCCGCCGATCATGCCGGCGGTCCTTTTTTCTGTTCTTTTCTTTCGTCTCATCCCGTGGCAGGCCCATCAGGCTTGCCAGATCCGGTCTGCGTTCCAAGGTGATTCTCTCGGCCTCTCGGAGCCTCCACGTGGCGATGGCCGCATGGTTTCCGCTTTGTAGAATTTCTGGAACTCGCAACGCTCTGTACTCAACGGGTCTCGTGAACTGTGGGAAGTCAAGAAGGCCTGTTTCGAAAGACTCATCGACGGTCGCGCCTTCGCCACCCAGAACCCCCGGAATCAACCTCACCACCGCATCTACTACGACGGCTGCTGGAAGAACCCCGTTGGTGAGCACGTAATCTCCGATTGAAAGCTCCTCTGGTAGCAGGAGCTGTCTGACTCGGTCGTCGATACCTTCGTAGTGGCCGCAGATGAAAACGAGATGCTTTTCTTGGGCTAACCGGTGCGCATCCTTCTGCGTGAAGGGCTTTCCCGATGGCGTCATCATCACAACTTTCGTCTCGGGTGTGGAAACGGATTCGACGGCTCTGAGAAGCGGATCTGCGAGCATCACCATCCCCGGCCCTCCGCCGTAGGGTCTGTCGTCGGTGGTTCGTCTTGCATTATCAGTGAAATCCCTAGGATTCACCAATCCGAATTTCACGGCTTCGAGATTCGCCGCTCGTTTGAGCATACTGGCCTCCAGAAAGCCGTTAAGCATTTCTGGAAAAACAGTGACGATATCGATTTGCAGACAGTCCTGACCACTCACCCTTGCGGCTTCCTTTCCGGGGAAGCGTGATTACTCTGCGTCTTTGGCCGCAAGCTTTTCGCGGCGTATGAGACTGCAGACAGTACTGCTCAACTGAGCCCCAGTACCTTTCCAGTACTGAATACGCTCGACGTTGATGCCGAAATTTTTGCCGGGTTTCTTCGGATCGTACCATCCGAGCAACTCAATGAAGCGACCATCCCGGGGGAAGCGCGTATCGGTTGCGACGACGCGGAAACAGTTATCCCTGTTTGCGCCTGTGCGTGTTAATCTGACTTTGACGGACATGTATTCCTCTTTGTGTATAAACGAAACGAATCAAAAAGAGCAGACATTGTGACATATAGCGGCGCGGAAATCTAGCAAAAAAGAACGAATTTGACATAAAATGTAAAAAATATCTTCGCTAAGCCTTGTGAAAAGCTCGAAATTCGGATATTTCTTCAGTTTTCATTGCCGCATTTTATGGGTTGAATGGTCGATGGTAGAATAATACGTGAGACTGTGACGCCCCCTGCAGCCAGGTTCGATGAACCCGGAACGATCCCACGATCACTGATCGTGGCTACTGCAGAGCTCCGCATATTCAGCTTGGTTTGCGGGCTGAAGACAGACCGCAAAAAGAGGGTAAAACTGGCAACTTCCCTTTTGCCATGCTTTTACACGCTCTCTGCAAGCAGTCTCTGCTTGCGGGCAACAGAGGTTACAGCTCCTTGGGCCGCAGTAAAGTGACGGCTAGCGACCAGCGGCTGGCAGAGCCAAAGCCGCTTCAACGGCGGTTTGGTAGGCGAAGATGCCGGTTCGGCTCCCCATCGGGCCATCCCTGAATTTCTGCAGGGCGGCCATGAGCTTGGGGGCGATGGCGTCATCGAGCACGATGATGAGCGTGACGTTGAAGCCCGGCCAGATATGGTCGTCGAGGCGGGCACCGGTGACGCTGCCACGGCCTTGGCAGCGGGGGAGCTTGGAATATTCGCTGACGCCGGTGGCTGCAAGGATGTCCATAATCTCTTCATCGGTCGCTACGTTGTAGAAGACGGTGATGCATTTCATGCCGCGAGTTCCTTTCTGGCTTTGGAGCGATGCGATTCTACGATGTAATAAAGCACGGGCACGATCACCATCGTCACCAGCGTCGAGACCGAGAGTCCGCCGACAACGACGAGTCCCAGCGGTCTCCAAGAGGCGGAGCCTTCGCTGGTGCTCATAGCCATCGGGAGCATGCCGAGCAGTGTGGTCAGCGTCGTGATGAGCACGGGGCGCAAGCGCTGTCTACCGCTGTCGACGATGGCCTGACGTAACCGGAGGCCGCGGGTGCGGAGCAGGTTGATGTAGTCGATGAGCACAATCGCATTATTGACCACGATGCCGATGAGGAGAATGACGCCGATATAGGCGGTCATGCTGAGCGGGGTGTCCGTCAGATACAGAATCGCGGCGACGCCACTGAAGGCAAAGGGAATCGAGAACATGATGAGCAGCGGGTGTACGAAGGATTCGAACTGCGCGGCCATCACCATGTAGACCAGCAGGATGCCCAGAGCAACCATCATGACCATGACTTTTTCAGTGTCCTCTTGTTCTTCGATCATGCCTCCGTATTCGATCGTGGTTCCCCCGGGGAGCAGAATGGTTTGCTCGATCTGCTTGCGTATGTCGCCGACGACATCGCCCTGAGGTCTGTCGATCGTATCAAGCTGAACGGTCACGCGGCGCTCCTGATTCATTCGGTCGATCGTCACGGGCCCCGTGGCTTCGACAACCTCGGCAATGGTGTCAAGTCGAACCGTCTTGCCCGAGGACATCTTTAGCTCAGAACGACGAATGTCTTCGAGGGAGCGTCGGTGTTTTTCATCGAGCCTTAGCAGGACATCGTATCCATCTTCCTCTTCGCGGTATTCCGTGGTCGCGGTTCCTTGGAACAAGGTGCTAACGGCTGTCGTGATCTCGTTCATGGTCAAGCCAAGGCTTGCGGCTTTCGCTCGGTCAACCTTGACCGCCAGTTCGGGCTTGCCCATGTCTTGCGAGATGCGGACGTTTCGGGTGCCTGGAACGGTGTTCGCGATGGCTACAATTTTTTTAGCAATTTCAGTTCCAGCCTTGAGGTCGTAGCCGAACACGTCAACACGCAGGTTGGCACCACCGCCCATGAGAATGCGGTTCAGGAAGCTGCTCGAGTTGGCGTAAGCCTTCGTGATCTCAGGCCACGTGGAGATGCGGGCGGTGATTTCGGCTCCGTATTCATCGGCAGATTTTTTGCGGAATCTCGCCTCTACCATGCGGAGTCGAACGGTTCCCGTGTGAGAGGCCTGACTCCCGCCGAACATACCGCCCGTTCCACCCGCAGAAAGCGACATTACGGTAATATTCTTCTCGCCGATGATTTCCTTGGCGACTTCGACGATGCGTCTTCCGATTTCCCCGGTGATTTCATAGCGTGTGCTGAGCGGAAGTTCGTATTGTATCTGAAGCTCTCCGGTGTCTTCCGTGCCCATGAATTCGCTGCCGATTTGCGAGAAGAGCAGGGCCGTGCCCGCGATGACGAGAATGGCACAGGCGACGATGGCCCATCTGAACTTGATGGACCATGATAACGCATGGCTGTAGCCGATTTCGACCCACTCGAAAAGGCGTTCGCTCCATCGTTGGAATGCGTTTTCTCGTGGTGCTATTTCTCCAGGACGTATCTGTTTGAGGAATTTAGAGGCCAGCATCGGGGTGAGGTAGAGCGCGCAAGCCACCGAGGCAAGGAGGGTCGCGGAGATCAAGCCACCGAGCTGTTTCATCATGATGCCGGCAATGCCCTTGACGAACACCAGTGGTATGAACACGACGACCGTGGTCAGCGTGGAGGCGATCACGGCTTGTCCGACTTCGTCTGCACCGAACATGGAGGCTTCGCGCCGACCCGTGCCACGAGAGATGTGCGAGATGATGTTCTCCAACACCACGACGGCGTTGTCGACCACCATGCCGATGGCGATGGCCAGTGCGGACATGCTCATGATGTTGATGGTCCAGCCCATAGCGAACATGAAGATGAAGGCGATGATGAGCGAGAAAGGAATGGAGAGCGCAATGACGAGCGATGTGCGAATACTGCGCAAGAAGAACAGGGTGGTGAGGATCACGAACAGCCCGCCGTACAGCACGGTTCTGCCGACGGAGTGGATCGACTTCTTGATCATGTCGCTGTTATCACTGATGAGGTAGATATCGAAGTCGCCGGGGAGTTGCTTGCGAATGTCCTTGATCTTGGCAAGGACTCTTTCGCAGACAGCAACCGTGTTTTCTCCGGAGCGCTTCTGCACCATCATCATCATCGCGCGATTGCCATCGGATTCGACGACGCTGTTGATTTCGATAAAACCGTCTTGCACCGTGGCGACATCGGAGAGGCGAACGAGTGCCGATCCGTCGCGCTTGACGATCACATCGCCGATCTGATCTGGATTCTCAAATTCTCCGGGCACGCGGATGGTGTAGTCAATAGATCCGATCTTAATGTTGCCGGCCGGCTCGGTTTTGTTTTCCGCATTGATGGCCGCAGCGATCGCTTCGAGCGAAAGCCCGTAGGCCGAAAGCTTGTCGGGGTCGAGGTGAACGTTGATCTGGCGTTCAAGTCCGCCGAAAGAAGCAGCCGAGCCGACGCCCGGAACGCGCTTGAGGACATCGACGATCTCGTCATTGACCGTTTTGTCCATGTGCCCGATGTTTTCTTTGGCGGTGATTCCGAAGAAGAGGATCGGCATATTCGAGGTGTTAAACTTGAACATGATGGGATCGTCAGCATCGTCGGGGAGGCGTCTCTTAGCGCGCTCAAGCAGGTCGCGCATGTCGTTGGCCGCTTCTCCCAACTCTGTACCCCATTTGAATTTGCAGGTTACGCGCGAGACGCCCTCGCTGGTGGAGCTCGTGATCTCGTCGAGTTCGGTGACGCTGCCCAGCGAGGTTTCGATGACGCGCGTAATTTTGCTTTCAACATCCTCCGTGCTGGCGCCTTTCCATGTGGTGAACACCGAGATGGAAGGACTTTCAATCTCGGGCATCATATCGACTGCCAAGAAGGTGTACGAAACGATGCCGAGGATCAGGATGCACAAGAACACCATCAGCGTGGTGACGGGGCGTTTGACGCCGAGTTCGGAAATTTTCATCGGGTTGGTCTCGGTAAAATGCTATTTTTCGTTTTCGATTTTCACGGCGGCTCCATTGGTTAGCCGATGCTGTCCCATGGAGATCACGACATCGTCGTCGACGAGTCCGTCGACAACTTCGAGTACGTCGTTGAAGCGCGTCCCAAGCTTGACTTCGGTCGTGACGGCGTGTCCATCAACAACTTTATAGACCAGGGTTTTGTTGAGCGCGACGACCAGACAGTCACGCGGAATGACCAATACGTTTTCACGCTTGTTGAGTGCAACTTCTCCCTTGGCATACATCCCCGGGAGATAGTTGCCCTCAGCGTTGTCGACGTGAAGTTCAACTTTCACGGTGCGCGTATCGTTGTTGGCGGCTGGATGAACGCTGAAGATTTTCAGCTTGAGCGTTTCCTCTGGATACGCATCCACTGTTACCGCGACATCGGTGACGCCGGCCTGGATCTTCGAGAAGAGCGTCGTGGGGAGGTCGAAGAAGAGTTTGAGCGGATTCGTCTCGGTGATGGTGTAGATCGTCGTAGAGAGCGAAAGCATCGCGCCGGAGTCAACATGCTTGGCGGCGACCTTGCCGTCCAGCGGCGAACGAATTTCGGTCTCCTCCATGTTGAGCTTCGCCAGCGCAAGATTCGCCTCAGCTTCTTTCACAGAGGCCTTGGCGCGCAGGAGGGCGGCCTGTGTGTGGTCGGATTCTTGTTCGGTGGCGGTGTTGTCCTTGAGCAGGGCTTCCGTTCGATTCGATTCTTTCTTTGCTTCTTCAAAGGTCGCTTGGGTCGCTTCGAGGACTGCTTCCGCGATGGCGAGCTTGGCGGCGTAGTCGCGTGCGTCGATTTTCGCGATCACATCTCCCTTATGCACGAGCGTTCCTTCGGTGACCTCAGTTCCATCAGCGAGCGAGGTGGCGATGAGGCGTCCGCTGATTTTCGGCAGCACGTCAACAACGGCGGGGGATTCCATCGACCCCGTCTCACTGACAGTTTCAGCGATGGTGGATCGGCTGGGATGCGTTACGCGGACGATGAACGATTTGGGCTGGGGTTCCTGCGCGAAGACTGCAGTGGCAGCCAGCAGGGAAGCGGCGATATAAAAGGTTTTCATGAGTGCCCTCTTCTTTGAAAGTTACTATTTTTTCGGATCGGATTCCGGTGCTTCTGTGATGGCGAGGGGTTTAACGATGGCGTCCATTGAATCGTCCGGCGAGAGTATCCCCATGGCGTTGCGAATGGTCAACCGTGCAAGTCCCTGCGAATAGATGGATCGATAGTAAGCACCCACCGCCTCGGTGAGTGCAGATCGCGCATCGAGCACCTCCACCTGCGTATTCCGACCCCGGCTTGAGCCCACCTCCAGTATTCTCAGTGCTTCTCGGGCGAGGTCGATGTTCTTCTGTTGTGACTGATAGAGTTCGTCGGCATAGTTGAGCTGCAACAGCGCGTTGACGATTTCCACGTGTACTTTATCTTCCGTGTCACGCAAGACTTCCGCGGCTTGATCGCGCTTTGAAATCGCCGAGATCACTTTGCCGCGTCTTTCAAAGCCGTCGAACAAGGTCAACGTCACCTTGGCGCCAACCGTCCAGTCTTCGTTCCATTCATCACTCGAATTTTCGTCCTTGAAATTTCTTAAATTGGAGTAATCGTTATTGAGGAAACCATCAACACTCGGGCCATATTCGGCCTTCACGATGTTGATCTGTTCCTCGGCCATATGAAGTGCCGCGAGGGCGCGGGCGATGTTGGATCGTTCGACGGCAGCTTTGGCTGAAGCGGCATCGCGATCAAATGCTTCAGCGGCGTAAATCAGTTCACCATCGAAGGCGACGTCACAATCCTGTGACACGCCCATGGCTTGGAAGAGCGCGACCTTCGCACTCTGGAGCGCGTTTTTCCGATTGATGAGCCCTGCGTTCGTGTTGGCGACCTCCACCTCAGCGCGGAGGACTTCATAATCGGAAACCGTGCCCTGTTGGCGACGACTTTTAGCGGTTTGAAGCACGCGCAGCGAGACGCCCGCCGCTTCTTCATCCACCTGAACGAGATGTTGCTGCAGCAGCACGTCCATGTATTTTGAAGCGATGTTGAAGACGGTCGATTGCACGGCTTCTCGGATGGCAAAGTCGGTGCTGGCAGAGTACAGCTTTGCATAGCGTAGCCCGGCAGCAACGGAGCCGCTGCGCCAGAGGGGTTGGGTGATCCCAACACCGACCGAGTATGTATCGGAGGCGGAATCTTGTGGCAGCGTTGTTTGAGCGGAAGCATTAGCCATGGCCTTGGGCAGA
>JBBQIY010000045.1:0-9877 GCA_038325415.1 Kiritimatiellia bacterium | reverse complement strand
GCTCATGCAGGGAGGAGGGCGTAGGTGAAGGCGGTATGGCAGAGGGTCTGGTTGACGGTGAATTCACTGCTGGGGATCGGGTCGTTCGTGTGCGCCGATGCTTAACGGACGATGATCGTGGTTGTTTTCGGATAAATGTTTTTTAATGCTGGATTTAACGGCTCGTGATGGGCTCGATCATGAATGTGAAGAGGTAGAGAGCGGGATTGACTTGGAATTCGGGGTGAATGTTCTGGGTCCATCCGGTGTCGCCGCCGAGACCGCTCTGTGCGGCATCGAGGTGCAGGAAGACTTCGGGGCGAGTCGGTAGTTCATGCTGGTATTTCGCCGCCGCCAGATCGCGCCAACTGTGGTGCTGAGCCGAAAAATGGAAATGCGGTTGAATCGCACGAAAGCGCAAACCTGTGCCATCGGCTCGCGTGAGTGTGAGCCAACGCGTGTCTTGACGTGTCCCGTTTTCAGTGGGGTAAATATAAGGAACGCCCAAGTCGGCAACCGAGGCGGTATAACGCCCTACCGTGGCGGCGTGTTTGCGGTCGCTGTAATTCTCGAAGGGGCCTCTGCCAAACCACGTGGCTTGGGAGAGCGCTCCGTCCAGAACAGCCTCAAAACCGATGCGTGGAACGAAGGGCAGGGTTTCAGCAAGTGAGAAGGCTGCTGAGACGAAGAGTGCGCCATCCTCGAACGCATAGCGGGTGCGGGTGCGAGCAAGGATTTGCCCCGCGTATGAGCAGGTGGTGTCGCTGACAATCCGGACGCCGTGGTCGCCGAGGGCACTCACCGCAACGGCATCGACCGTGCGCGTGAGGTTGTCAAGCCCGGCGGCACGCCAGCGGCTGGCGTAGGCAGTGCTGTTGCCCTGCGCCTCGTCAATATCGGTGGGTGCCCGGAAAAAACATTCCTGGAAGCCGTCAATGAGCATTTCTTGACCCGCCACGCGCATTGACGTGAGTGTGGCCGTTTTCGGATCGAAAACAAGCGACCAGGGTTCCCCTTTTTCGCCCAGCGTGAGCGGTTTTGTGGGGTGCGTGGCGTTGCGTAGCGTCGGGGGAAGGGACGGCACGGCGACGGGTAGGCGGAGTTGGTCCCACGCAACGCGATGTCCGGCGGATGCCCAGGGCGTGTCCTGTTTGAGGGCACAGCTCAAGTTGAGGAAGTATTCGACGCCAGGTTGGATCGCGGTTAGCGTAAAGGGAATGCTCAGCACGACCGATTGTTGTTCGACACCGAAGCCGCCCAAAGCCGACGCAACGAGTTTATTCGCGCAGGTCAGTCCGTTGCTGGGAGGTACATCGGGGAGGGGCATTCGTCCCGATTGTACGGTCTCGCCATCAGCCTGCACTTCCCACAGCAGTTCCAGAGGGTTGAGACTGGATTCGAGGTAGAGGTTGTGGATGCGGAAGCGGCCTTCGCGCGTATCTGCATCGGACAGAGCTTCGATCCGCACCGGTGCCTGGCATTGCCACATCTCGTAGGCGGCGGGCTTGAGGGAGAGATCGTCAAAGACGACCCCGTTCAGGCACATTCGGGCGACATGCGGCCCCTCACCCTCAAGTTCGCCGTATGCGTGGAAGGGGCGCCCATCGGGGAGTTTTTTTACGATTGCCTTATCAGCCCAATCCCAGACGAAGCCACCTTGGAAGCGGGGTAATTTTGCGACGAGATCCCAGAACTTGAAGAAATTACCGCCACTGTTCCCTTTGGCGTAGGCATATTCGCACATGATCAGCGGGCGCTTCTCGGTGGGGTCGGCAAGGGTCTCGCGCACCCAATCCAGATTGGGATACATGGGGGTGAAAATGTCGGAAATATCAGACCCTGGATGGCCGCTTTCGTACTGGACGGGACGTGTGTTATCGAAGGTGCGAATCCACGCGGCCATGGCGGCGTGGTTGGCTCCGTAGAACGATTCGTTGCCGAGCGACCACGTGATGACGCAAGGGTGGTTGCGGTCCCGCAGCACCATGCGTACGGCGCGTTGGAGATAGGCCCCGGACCATTCGGGCGAACGTGAGAGGGTGCCCCAGAGTTGGTGGGTCTCGAGGTTGGCCTCGTCGGTGACATAGAGGCCTAGTTCGTTACAGAGGTCGTACCAGCGCGTGTCATGCGGGTAATGTGATGTGCGCACGGCGTTAAAGTTGAGGCGCTTTATGGCAATGAGTTCGCGGCGCATCCACGCTTCGGACAGCACACGGCCTGTTTCGGCGTTGTGCTCGTGTTGGTTGACGCCACGAATCACGAGACGGCGACCGTTCAGTAAGAGGAGTCCATCGCGGATTTCGACTTGACGGAAGCCGACCCGTGCGCTCTCGGCGTCGATGACGCCGCCTGATTTATCGCGCAACGTGAGAACTGCCGTGTAGAGGACTGGGGATTCGGCGTTCCAGTGGCGGGGGGCTTTGACTTTCGTTTTGAGTCGGGCGCAGAAGTTGTCGAATTTATCGCTGGCGTATGCTTTGGCGACGCCGTTGACAGGATCGCAGACGGGGGCGTCGAGGACGGAGCACCCGCTGTCGTCAAAAAGATCGAGAGAAACCGTCCAGCCGTCGTCGGCGTCGCATCGGGAGCAGAAGGCGGTGACATCGACCGTTGCGTCGCGATAATCCCGGTCGAAGTGCGTCTTGATCGTGAAATCCCGCAAATGGGCACGCGGCTTTGCAAAAAGGGTTACATCGCGCTGAATGCCTGACATCTGCCAGAAGTCCTGATCTTCCAGATACGTGGCGGCGGCGATGCGGAGCACCTTGACGGCGAGCGTGTTCGATCCCGATTTGAGGAAGGGCGTGATGTTGAATTCGGCGGGAAGGCGACTGTCGCTACTGAAGCCGACCTCTTGGCCGTTGAGCCACACATAGAAGACGGAGTCGACAGAGTCGAAGTTCAAAAAGATGTCACGGCCTTGCCAGTCAGCGGGGATCTCGAAGGTCGTGACATAACACCCCGTTGGGTTCGCCTTTGGGGTCAGAGGTGGATCGCAGGGAAAGGGGTAGATGACGTTGGTGTAGATGGCGCGATCAAAGCCGTGGAGCTGCCAGTTTGAGGGGACAGGTAGGTCGGTCCAATCGGCGACGCCAAAAGTCGGATCGTAAAACGCGGGAGTAGCCTCGGGGCTGTCGAAAAGGCGGAATTTCCAGGCACCGTTTAGGAGGCGGAAGAAGCGTGAGGCACGTCGATCACAGAGGCGCGCCTGTTCGGCGGATTCGTAAGCGCCCCACGGCACATGTGTGGTCTCGCGGTTGCGTTCGAGAAAGGAGGGGGATTGCCATTCGGGAGATTTGTTCATAATACTTTTTTAAGGGGTGGAGTCCGATATGGATGAATTGTAATACAGCGACGGGTATGGGAGCAAGCAGGATTGTAGCCGAAAAGTTGTTCGGACATTGACGGGCAATCTATGGGGTGCTAAAGTAGTCCTCTCTCTTTAAGAAGACATGCGCCGATTTCTATGATTCAAGGGCAAGTGTCATCAACTGGGAGAGGGAATGTTTGTGCCAGCATATGCTTAGCCTATAAGAAGGGCGTGTGAAGATCAAGATGGTGAGCATCAGTTGGGAGGGCATGAATGTCGAAGGGCTCGGACATTCAGATATCGATAATCATCCCAGCTTCAAGAATGGCTCGTCCATCGGCGGTATGGCACGTGAGTTTTATCGACGTGTCGGCCGCCAGTACGGAAAGGACAGCGAGGTCTACAACTTCGAGCCCCACGTGGCAGAGTCCGTGTTGAATGCGTGGCTTGCCGAAAAGGCAGTTCCTATACATTTTGGATGCAGGCTTGCGGAGGTGTGCATGGACGGCAATAGCATCGACCGCATCATCATGGAGAACGGCGAAATTTTTCGAGCGAGGGTTTTCATCGATGCGACCATCGACGGCGATCTTATTGCGCTTGCAGGCGTGACGACCACCGTTGGGCGCGAACCCAACAGCCGCTACGGCGAGACCAAGAACGGCATTCGTGCGGAAACCACGCATTGCCAATTTCAAGTTCGTGTTGATCCCTATCGGATTCCCGGCGATCCCGCCAGCGGAGTCATCCCGACGATTCAGGATGAGCCTCTCGGCATTCCGGGCGCAGGCGACAGCCGGATACAGGCTTACTGTTTCCGATTGTGTTTTACGGATGATCCCGCCAATCGTGTGCCGTTCTCTCAACCCGCTGGCTACGACCCTGATCAGTACGAAATCTATCGCCGTTATAGTCAGGCGGGCGGTTGCCTCTTTTCTCCCTATGTTCAGCTTCCGAACCGCAAGACGGATTTGAACGGCGGGTGTGATCTCTCGACGAACCTCTATGGCATGAACCACGGGTATCCGTGTGGAGAGGGTGGGATTCAATTTAGTTGAATCCCACCCAGAATACAGAAGTCAGGAGTCAGAATACAGCATTGATTCTCAACCCGTTATGCACAGTTTGGCCATTCTTCTGTGGTGT
Source organism: Kiritimatiellia bacterium (assembly GCA_038325415.1). GTDB lineage: Bacteria > Verrucomicrobiota > Kiritimatiellia > RFP12 > UBA3636 > JBBQIY01. The sequence goes on along the minus strand of JBBQIY010000045.1, from coordinate 5,442 downwards.
TGCAAGAACAGGGACATGAATTATTTTGTCTAACTCCGCGTAAGTGCTTGATTTCCAACTTCTGACTCCTGTCTCCTGTCTTCTGACTCCTGTGGGCGTCAAACTATGTTGACGCCCACCCGTGTGGAGACGTTGCCACACGAGAGCGGATTTTGCATGAGCACCTTGTGTTCACACAGGGACTCTGCTGGTTTCTGGCGAACGATCTCTCGATGACTGGAGTCCGTTCGGTGTGTCCTATCGCGCGCTCGTTCCGCGACGGGCAGAATGTGTCAATGTCATCACGCCGACATGCCCTTCTTCAAGTCATGCGGCTTACGGTGCGATTCGCCTTGAGTGGACGTTCATGGCCCTCGGCCAGGCGGCCGGTGCGGCAGCAGCCCTGTCGGCGACGGAAAAAATTGCCGTGCAAGATGTCGAGTACACGCACCTTCGCGACGCGCTTCTCGAAGTCGGTCAAGTGCTCACGTGCGATTGCAAATAGTTACAATAGCATCCTTGTTTCTTTGTCTCCAACTTTAGTTCGTAAAGAAGTGGTTTCAACGAACGGAGCACGGACATTCCTGTCCGTGAATGAAACGGGTTGGAAAACCCGTTCTCCGTTTGCTTCGTTTCTCCGGTAGCTGCGGCATTCTCGCCGCGTAACTGGCTGAGGCGGCTTCACCGAGGCACGAAAAATCTCGCAACAAAAATTTTCTTCGTTTAGCGCTCTCAAGTTACCCCAGCATTTTCGCGATGCCGTTGCGCGGCGGTATCAATTAATGGCAACCCCTGTGCTGTCGCGGATCACGAGTATGGTAGGCAATCGTACTTTGGCGGTAGGTTTTGGGATCTGGAGGATCATGTCTATCGTACGCTTGGCGATGAGTTCGATTGGCTGCGCAACGGTGCTGAGCGACGGCTTGACGTAGGCACTCCCGCGCACGTCGTCGAATCCGAGGACGGAAACAGCTTGAGGAACGGCGATCCCCATTTCGGCAAGGCACTCCAACGTCGTCCAAGCCCCGGGGTCTGAGACGTGGAAGATGGCGGTCGGGGGCGTGGGGTGGTTCATGATTTTGATGAGTGCTTTTTTAGCGACGGAGCCATGCCACGTGCCTCTTGGAAAGATTTCAATTTGGGATTGCTCGAGATCATTTTCTTTGATAATCCGTTTAAACTCCCGAACTCGCTCGAATACGTTCGGTTCGGCTACGGGTTCGTTAACGAGTAGCAGAATGCGTCGATGTCCAAGCCCCATCAGGTGTACCATGCCTTTTTGGATTCCATCGATATTATCGACGCCAACAAATCCGTTTCCGCAGTCTGCGATGAAGGTATCGACGTTTACCACGTCGTACCCTTTGCTGGTGAAGTAGCGACAAAGTGGCATTTCGAGATTTCGGGTAAAACCCAAAAGCACGATTCGGGTGTGAGGCGGTTTTCCTTCGATTTGATCGAGAGGTACGGTCTTCTGAAGCGGTCGGAGAATTCGAGATTTTATTTTCCGTTGTTTGCATTCGACAAGCATCGCCTCTAGAAGCTCTGCGATGAAGGAGGCGTTGCAGTCTGGAAGGAGGATCTGCACATCATGGATACCACAAGACGGCTTGCGGACGAAATACCCCTCATCGGTCTTTGGGGTGAGGATGCCCTCGGCAATCATCGCATCGATTGCCTTGCGTGCGGTTCCCTTGGAAACGCTGAGGATCGTCGAAATAGCCTCTTCGGAAGGAAAGGTGGCACCATCGACACCATGGGAATTCACGAGATGTCGAAGGAAATCCCGAAGTTTGATGTGCAGAGCCATTGTGGTGAACCTGGAGGCTTGATAGCGTTTGAAAGTCTCCAAGGTCAAGTCGCTGCAGGTCTGCTCTTGTGGATGATTTGCTAAGTCGTTCATTTTATGAGAAGGAAAAAAAGAGTAGGTGTTTGAGTCGATGTTACGAAGCCAAGATTAAATAAGACAGCCAATAGAGTCTAAAGGCTGATTCGTATTCCCAACGCATTCCCAATGCCTTAGAAGAATAGAATGCCTAAAACGCGATGTCAATCATAAAAACGGACTGGAAAAGCCGTTTGCGTAGATGGTACACTACTCACATGATTAATCTTGTTGAACTTCCCCCTTTTTTCTCTCACCATTCGCTCGATAACCGAGAACGCCGTCTGTATCTTCTCATCTTTCTTTTGATGGATACCGACATCAAAAGTCTTATCTTCCTTGTTTCTCAACTGGATGCCTCCCTGAAAAAGATGAGCAAAGGGGAGCAAGAGACGGAGATGACTCGGTTGGTGAGGCGTTTGGAATCCTGTAAGCTGGTGAAGGTTTCGCATCAGCACGTTGTCTGGATACCGGTTCCCTTAAGTGTTCAGCGCGGACTCTTTGCTAATACTGCCACCCCAGAGCTGCTTGAAAAAATAGACAAACAGCTTCACAACACCTATCGTTATGAGCAAGCTATCCGGTGTTTTGCTTTCGGGTTTTCATCTTACGAAACGCCTTATAGCTGCGTCCAGAAAGCCTTGCTTGCTGGCGATCCGGCTCAGTGTGAAAAACTCATCCAACGGCAGGCACGGCAATGCGTACCCCACGACTGGCAGCGCTTTGTATCCGATCTAATCCCGCTAATCGTTCAAAACCCCGCAGACGTTTCCCCGGAAGTCCTTATCTATCTTCTCTCCGACATCACGGAACACGTCCTGAGCACGCTCACGCCCACGTCTACTGCAGCCTGTTCTGCAATTTTGAATGTTCAACTGATTAAGAGAAAAAAACTTTCAAATACGGATTTCTTAAATGCTTGCGCCTGGTATACCTGGACCGGTCAGCAGACCTCGCTTGCCGTACTTCTGGAGCAAACGGCTCATCCTATTCTGACGAAAGCTGCGGAAGGCTGCATTGCCTTACTCGCGGGCGAGTTCGACAAAGCCGATAAGGCGTTTACAAAGGTTCTTACGCAAGCGGCTTCCTTCTCTGATCATAGCTACTATGGAAGTGGCTCGCGCGATCCAGATCCTTTCAATGTCAATATTGAGCTTTGCGGAAACTTTTTCTGCCTCACGTTGTTCGCCGCGATTCGTGCGGGGACCTCGAAGACCCGGATTAATCGCAATTACGAAAAACTGTCGCAGTATTTGTCTCAACCCGCGTATCTCTCTCGACTAAAATCAGACCCTTCTCGTTTAAGCCAACTCGCCAACGAGGGGTTATGGCCCGAGACAATCGATTTTCTTCCCTGCGCAACGCTTCTGAGTGCGTTTGTTTCTTGCCTCGAAACGCTTTTCCTCGATGATGGCCAGATGGCCACGCCTCTCGGGCCAAGGAGTTTAGAGCTGCTGAAAATAGCACACGAATCGGGACTCGGTTTTGTAAGCGCTTCGGTGATCCCGTGTGTCCGACGCCTCAATCCAGACGATCCGGCGGCCGAGGCACTTTGCGAAACGGTGCAGGCCACGCTCTCGATTACGCCCTTGTGGGGAAAGAGTCTTTTCGTTCCCGCTTGTGAGCGTGCGCTCGGCGAGATTGAGCGTCTGCTCCCGAAGGCCGATGCAAACGCTGCGACCGCCAGCACGTCGGCAGGTGCTCTCATCAAGTGGTTTCTGGCACTTGACGGACATGATTTGCACAACATCGGGCTTGAGCGGTTTGAAGGGAAACTGATCAAGCGGCTGAAGAGTGGGAAGTGGAGCAGTGGCGCACAAATCCGGCTCGACAAATTCGTGACGGGTGAATACGATGCCTCGCTGAGTGATGCCGACAAGGTCGTCAAGGAGGCTTTGCGGTGTTTTGATCAGTATATGCTGTCTTATGGTTTATCTTATGGCGACCGCGACGCGTCTGAGATTTTCCCCACTTTGATTGATCATCCACACGTGTATCTGTTCTCCCGCTCTGCTCGGAACGAAGAGCCGGTTGGTCCGGTTGCATTTGTGAAGGGCGAAGTTTCACTTGAGCTGAAAACGGCTACGAATGGCAACTTGAGCATTCAGATCCCCGAAAAGCAGTCCGGCCCAAGCAAAGCGGTGCAGGTTGTCAAGGATAGGGAGAACCATTTCGTCGTCTATAAACGCACAGCCCTTCAGATGAAGCTGGCGGATATTGTGAGTCGGTACGGAGCAAAAGGTAAACTCGTTGTGCCGATGGAGTCGGTACCCCGTTTCCAGAGCCTTTTGCCCTCCCTCGTTCGCACGATTGAAGTGAAAGGCGATTTTGATACAGAGGCGGTCGATGCGCGAACCGTTGACGGGAGCGTGCGCTTGCTGCTGCGAGGTCGCTTTGTGGATGGGAACCTCAGTCTAGACCTGCTCAACCGCCCGATCGAAGATTGGGCGCTGTATGTTGTGCCTGGAAGTGGTACGAGAAAGACGCTGACACGCCATGATGAAGAAATGGTGGCGGTCTGCCGCGACCTCGATGCTGAGCGAAAAGCCCTCAAGGACTTCCTCACCGCCTGCCCATCACTATCCAATTGGGCGACGGGGGAATCGCATTGGGAAATCGAAAAACCGTCGAATATCCTCGCCGCACTCGACGAGTGTCATTCTCTCGCCGAAACAATTCCCATGGAATGGCCGGAGAATGACGGTCTCTACGTGGTGCGACCGCGCTCAGGAAGCATGTTTTCGCTGACGGGATCTTCCGGTGCTGACTTCTGGCTCGAGATCGGCGGCGATCTCACGATGGACGATGGACAAGTTCTCGCGTTTGGCGATCTGCTCTCGCAAGTCGGGAACCGCACGGATGGCTTTGTTCGGCTTAGCGAAACCCGCTATCTTCATCTCACGAAAAAATTAGCAGCGGAGCTAGAGCTGCTCTCGAAGACGGGCGAACTCACCGCCGATGGTCTGCGCATTCCGCCTTGCGCCTTGCCCGTTCTGGAGGCTCTCTCGGATAGTCCCAACGGCCTCGACTTCCCAGCGCTGGTTCGCGAACGCATCGGCGAATTTCGTAAGGCCCTCAAACAAAAATTCACACTGCCGACCTCGCTCACCTGCGAATTGCGTCCCTATCAGCACGAAGGATTTTCATGGATGGCAAGACTCGCTGCATGCGGTCTTGGCGCCTGCCTTGCCGATGACATGGGCCTCGGCAAGACCGTGCAGATGCTCGCGCTTCTCACGCACCTCGGAAAACGCGGACCCTCGCTCGTCATCGCGCCCACCTCGGTGTCGCGCAACTGGCAGGACGAGGCGGCCCGGTTCGCGCCAGCGCTCAATGTAACACTTCTCGTCGACGCCTCGGATCGCGAGGCACTCGTCCGCGATGCAGGCCCCTTCGATGTGATTGTCTGCAGCTATGGAATGCTGATTTTTGAAGAGGAGCTTCTGACTGGACGGGAATGGAATGTCGGTGTTCTCGACGAAGCGCAGGCCGTAAAAAATCGGCAGGCCAAGCGCGCACGCATTGCGAAGCGGCTTCGCTGCTCGATGCGCACCATCTCCACAGGTACGCCCGTGGAG
>JBBQIY010000044.1:0-9946 GCA_038325415.1 Kiritimatiellia bacterium | reverse complement strand
GAGGCGGTTGAGCATGTGTACGAGCTGTTGGAGAACGCCCATCGGGAAGGCACCGGATCCGCAGGCAGGGTCGAGAATCCTACAGGTGGTGAGCGCTTTGACGATCTCGGCCTTTTGTTTGTCGGTGAGTTCCGTTGCTTCGTCGCCGTAACGGGTCAACTTGCGGTACTCCGGTTCGAGATCAGGACCAACGGTTTGCTTGAGGTGGGCGACGATGCTTTCGTCGACCATGTACTGGACGATTTCGCGTGGTGTATAGAACGAGCCTGTCTGTTTGCGGGCCGTGGTTTTCGTTTCGGGATTGTAGCTGGCCAGAAGGTTTTCGAATACTTGGCCGAGAAGTTCGGGGTCGAGGGCGACATCTTTGTCGTAAGGGGTGTTTTCCTCGACAGTGAAGTTATACGAGTTGAGAATCTCGAATAGACCCTTGACCTTGACGGAGGCTTTCCTCTTGTCGTCATAGAATGCAGAGAGGTTTACAATCTGCTCTTGAGAGAAGAAGAGATCATCTGGGACGGCCAGGCGAGGTTCGTTCTCCTTGATGTTTGAAAAACAGTCGATCCGAATAGGATCCGGAGTTTCGGTATTCTTATCCAGATTCTCGAAGAGTCCACCGTTCAGGAATGGGATGTCCTTGCAGACATCCAGGAATTTCTCCGCCACACCACGTTTAAAGAAACGTAGATACCGGTAGCCCAGAACGCCTTTCTTGCCCCATTCGACGAATCCGCGCTGTCCTTCCTTGGGATCGAAATTGAGGGTAGCAAAGAACAGGTTCTGAAGAACGGCTTTGTAGTAGGTGCTGCCTGTGGAATCGGAGTAATTGAGCCACTCGTCAACGGCTGCTTTGTCGAAGAGGCACTCGGGGATGATGCCTTTCTTCTTTAAGAACCACACGAAGATCAGCCGTGTGATAAGACGGATCGTCATGGTGGCGTTGCGCTTCTCTTCGTTCTTCTCCTCGTCATCGGGAAAATGGACACGCGTGAGTGCCCAGAAATACCAGTCAGAGAGTTCGGAGTAGAATTCCTTGGTAAGCTGATCGACTTTGAAAGCCGATTCGATGTCCTTGAGTGTTGACTGGGTTCCACGCAGTGTGGCAAAACGTTCTGCGGCAGTACGGCATTTCTCGTTGGGTCCGAGAAGGTACGTGAAGCGACAGGCTGGCGTTTCAGTTGTCCGGATTTCGCCCGTGGCAATGTCGAATGTTTTTTCGCGGATGATGAAGGAGAAACGCCAATCGGGAGATACACCGCTGTGGAAGGCGGCAAGGATCGCTTGTCGCCGAACACCGTCGACAAGGCGAGCGGCGAGGTGACGGATGCCCGCGCGATTACGGGAAAGGCTGATTTCGGGGACGACTTCGATATCCAGTAGCGCTGCGACCTTTCCGTCGGCGGTCTTGAGGTCACCGAGATGCAGAACCTTTGTGAAAACGCCTTCGAACCCAGAATCGGGAATGGGGATAGGCGTGATAAAGAGTTCGGCGGAGGAGCTGAAGAGTGTGCGGAGGAGACCTGTCCAGATATCTCTGGAATAAGGGGCTTGCAGGGAGGGTTGAAGGGAGGACATGAAGAGAATTTTAAATTTTAAATTTTAAATTTTAGATTGGGGATTACGAATTATGAATTATGAATTATGAATTACAAATTAGTAAACGATTCTGAGATGATGATGTCCGGCGTTGCTTCCGCATGGGGCGACTCAGGTGCGTCTGGATGGGTGGGTGCGATGAGTGGGTATTCCTTGAGGAGGCTAAGCACCTTGTCGATCAAGACATCTCCTGCGTCCGGTTGCTTCTTCTGCCTCCGAGCTAGCGCGGCGATTCTGCCTGCGAGCTTCTGGAACTTGATTTTGCCAATGGCATCGATGGCGAGTTGGCAGAGATGCTTCTCCTCCCTGCCCACCAAGTGATAGCTTGAAAGGGTTTTGAGGAGTGCAAGGGCGGATTGTTCGGCCGGGGTATGCCTGCTCGCGACCTTGAGATTTTCCGTACGCTCAGTCTGGAGGGCATTCTCAAAATGCTCCACAGCAAGACAGACCTGCTCGTGGTGGCCGGGGGGGAGAGCAACTGACTTTTCAGACGGTTTGGCGAGAAGCTCACGGGCGCATTCAATGAACGATAGATCCTGAGGTACACCTGATTCAGATATCCGTGTAAAGGAGTCACGACGACGGTTACGCACAAAGACAACCGTGCTACCGGATTTCGTCTTGTTGACCCGTCCGACGCGGGCGCGGACAGGTAAAGCCCGGATGCGGCGGAACTCGGATGGCTGTTCCGATTTGAATCGGCGGAGTTCCATAAGGTAGTCGAGGCGTTCGTCGCGTTCGATTTGAATATCGAGGTCAAAAAGCCCAAAGGTGTCGATTTCCTCGGTTTCAGAATAAATTTGCGAATCCTCTCCTAGCGCCGTATGGAAGGCTTGGAGTTTCATGATGGCCTTCTTCTGGAGGTCAATGTCGCGGTCAACCTTGGAGGTTGGGAAGAAGACGATATTGTGAATGACGGAGGAGGTGGCACCAATTCGATTAACACGGCCGAGGCGTTGCATCAGGCGCGTGGCGTTCCAGGGTGTGTCGTAATTGATGACGGTGTTGGCACGATGGAGGTTGACGCCTTCAGCGAGGACTTCAGTTGTGATGAGGATGGGGTAATCGTCGCGCCAAAGCGAACGGGGTTCGAAGTTCGCATCATAGTTCGCTTTGATGACTGCCTGTTTTTCTCTGCGGTTGGAAGAGTCAATGCGCAACACCGGGCGATCAGTGGCAACAACGGCAAGCCGTTTTTCAAGATAGAGGGATGTTTCTGCAGATTCGGTGAAGACGATGATTTTACCGGATGGATTCCGTACAGGATCAAAGAGTTTCGGAAACATCTCGATGAAGGCGTCGAATTTGGGATCTTCCTGATTCTCCGGGCCGGAGGCGTTGAATTTGTCCCATTCTTGACATAGACTCTCAAGTATCTCCAGATCGTGTTTGAGCCCTTCGATATAGCCTTCATGAAAATCGCTCGGGGCGCAAATCGTAATGGCTGGATTCAGATACATCTGCTTGGTTAATAAGTCGATCAGCTCCTCTTCGCGATCTTCAAGGATATACTCTGATACATTGTACTCAGGGGCGATAAAGACACGACCGCGTTCAAACATGGATACCATAGCGGCATTCGCATCTCGAAAACGATGCAACGAGGAGCGGAAGGCGTGGAAAGAGCTGTCGAGGCGTTTCACCAGCATCGTTTTCATAATGGCTGCGAGCTGAATAGAAACCAAATCAGCGTTAGGATATTTCGCTTTGAGTTCTGGCGTCTTGAGATACTGTATGGCACGATACCGGTTATAATTCAGTCCGATTTCTGAATTTCCCAGCATGGCCAGTGTTATGTCGTATGCATGATCCATATCAGGGCTGAGGACGTAGAAGGACTTTTCAGGACGCGATACTTCCGGGAATATAATTCCCTGAGATTCAAGATCCTTACGGTAGGGTTCTTGCACCTTGAGGTCTGTTCGGGTGCGACGAACCGTGATTGGCGCGAGAATCTTTTCACGGATTTTCTCCGTGATGATCATAACGGCCTTTCGGGCACCGGCGATAGGGAGTTCCTTTGCTGCTTTCCATTCGTCCATACGCTCGGCAAAAAAGCCTTGGAGGTTGGCGATATCCAACGTGGTTTCCTTACCGTCCTGAAACAGGAGGAGCTGGTTATAGATGTCTTTAGGGGAATTATTAAACGGTGTGGCAGAGACCAGAATGACTTTTTTAGATTCAAGCCGGTTCGTGGAGTTGTTGTAGACCCGTGTTTTGCAGATGCGCTGCAACAGTTCATACATGCCAGCGGTAGCATTCCGGAACTTGTGGGCTTCGTCTACAATGACAAGATCAAAGCGCTCGGGGTGGCGCACTTTATGAAGGCTTCCGCAGGATACGATGTCGACGTTGCTGAGCTTGAATTTGGCAACGGTGTCCTCCCAGGAATCGCGGACAGCAGGCGGCACCACGATCAGGGTTCGTCCAACATGGACAGGGAAGCCATTGTGATAGAAGAAGTTTCTGGCTATCTGACAGGCAACGATAGTTTTGCCAAGGCCGACTACGTCCGCCAGAAAGAAGCCATTATGCTTGCGCAACAAGTCGAACCCCTGATTAATGGCATCGGTCTGGTAGCTTAGACGCTTGAAACCCTCTGGAAGGTCGGCTGATACGGAGGGGTCGAATTCAACGCCATGCCCAAAATATTCGATTAGAAATTTCAGATAGAGCTCATACGGCGTGATGACATCGTTTAGATACGTGTCTTTCTTGAGGGTTTCGATCTGGGTTGGAAGGACGTCTACTCCTTCAGCCCAGAGCATTTCAAACTCGTCTGTTGCAAAAACAATGTCATCGTAATCGCTCAGGAGTACGTTGAATTCATAATTGGCAGAACCCTTGCCAGTGCCCATCCCGGCATCGGTTAGATTCGATGATCCTGTGATGACATTGCCATGTTTGTGTTCGTTGAAATCTGCCGGACGGAAAATGTAAATTTTCGCGTGCAACTTGCGCGATGGATGCGCCCGAAGTTCGACCTTCTTTGTCGCGACATCTTGGATGAACTGTAGAATTCCATTCTCGACAGCGGCATCGTAGCGAGCCTCAGATATATCCTTTTTCATATCAGCCATGAAGGCTTCAATTGCAGACGGGACATCGGCATCAAAAAGCAAACCGCGATCTTGGCATTGTGCAGCACGCGTATCAACATCGATTCCGACTAAAATCCGGATTTTCTTCAGCTTTTCTAGATTTGGACGAAGAGCGAAATAGCCGGACGAGCGGAAGTATCCGACGAGGGCATCAAAGAAAAGGATTTCCGAGTTATTGGCAAACACACCTGCAAATTTTTCAATCAGTGTATTGTTGCGTCTGTTGGTGAAAAAACGTGTACTCATAAGTCTATTCGGAATGCATTGAATATTAAAATGCTATACACCACAATGAGCATAGATACGAATTAAAACTCACTACCAAATACATTAGCACGGTAGAAACCTAAATGCCAGTTTAAAAACAGCAGTGCTGACGCATGATTTTTTTGTGGATCGATTCGCGAGGTGATTTCTCCTGCAGATAGGGCTGAGCTTAACAAAACCAAGATCTTCCGTGCAATAAGTGAGCGTCGTCCGAGGTGGGTGCGACTATGATTGATGGCGAAAAACCAGCCGCAGGCATAGCTTAACCGTGCTCGGCGTCTTTGAGAGCTGAGCAACATGGTGGATCGGGCGTTCTCGTGTCTGGATATTACTCCAGTCTGATTTGACAGGGGCCATCAGCGATCTGTCGTAGAACTTCGGCCTCAATCCATGGGTTTGCGATAGTGTTTCTTACTAGGGCGATGAGATTGCGCACACTCAGATCGCGAACATATTTCGTCAGAGCGTATGAATAGCGAGCCAGAACATTGAGCGCATGGCCCAAACGCATCAGATAATGGTAGCCACACATGACCTTCCAGTCATATGAGAAACAATGCTCATATTCGTAGCCTTGATGCTTTTCTACGAGAATGCTAGATTCAATGCCCCAGCGGTGTCGAGCACCCAGATTACAGCGCTCATGCACGGTGCGTTTATCCAGGGGCTCCTCCGATATCCACACATGTCGCGATGTTTTTATCACCTTCTCCGTGGAAGCGGGTGGGATCTCTTCTCAACTTTCTTCGCAAATGACCACATGCACCAATTGTTTCTTTTCCTTCTTGGTTATCGGACAGGTGTACCGGTAGTCGATATCGTTAACCCATTGAAACTGTTGCTGTCGGTCTCCCCATTTCTGTTCGAAGCGGTTCTCAGGCTGCAGATCCTTCAAGGCATTCACTTCCTCCCACACGGATGGCAGCGAGTCGTCCTGCAAGACGATCATATAATCCCATTTGTGCTTGCGGCATAGTTCCATGACGGGGCCATTGGAATAAAGCCCGTCGAGCAAAACCATAATCGACAGGCAACGAAAGCTTTTCTTGAGACGTTCGGCCAGACGTTTGAAGGCTCTTTGTTCACAGTCCTGCTTATTCTTGTCGCTATCCCCCTGCGTATAGCTGAGTATCTCGCTGAGCAGTGGAATGACCATGCCATTATGAAAAGCCAGATTGGCCTCCAACACATAAACGTAGTACTGTTTCTTTTCCTCCGGCTCCCTGGCCTCATCTCCTTCCTTTTTGGGGACTCTGATTTTGCGCTCCAAGCATTCTTCGTCCCATAGCTCAGTGCGCTTGAATTTCTGGGTTCCATCTATGGCTACGGGATAACAGCCATTTATTAAATAGCGATGAAACTTCTTGTTGCGGATCAAATGCCCGATCATATCCAGATGCGCCTTTTCAAGATCAGTGACATCGATCTGCTCCAGTAGACGGGCAAGCGTGTCGTGATGCGGTAAGGCTTCCAGCTCGGGGAAAAGACTGCGCAGGTTGTCCATGAACATCGGGCGAGTCATCTCACGAGTTGCTTCTCGCCGCGAGGCCATCTGAAAGGCAAAGCACAAGATCCCATAGGTAAGCAGCACGGTCAGCTTATGCTTGATCTTCTTGGGGTTGCGCGGATCCTTGATTTTACTCAGACGGTTCAAGATAACCGGTAACGCAGCGCGATAGACTTTGATCTGTTACGTTACGGCGTCCACGCGCATCTCTTTTTCTTCCTCCACTGTCTTGCACGGACATTTACAGTTTGAAATCGTTGCCGATGATGGAACATCAAACCCTTCCGCCCTCTGCGCGTCACGTAATTCCCGTTGCGCTTTCTTGCGTTCCTTTATCTGCGCCTTGATGGCTTCCCGACCGGGACGACGGCTTCGCTTGCTCATAGCACGCCCCCTCTCTGCAAGGGTTCCGCACACAACGTTTCCCGGAAATCCTTTGAAAGAGGTTTCACATAGATCAGTTTTGGACTGCTGGTATAGGCATCTCCCGTGCGGCGCAACCCCCTGCCTGTGGTCTCTCCCAGTTCAATCCAGCCAGCGGCTCGGTAACAGGTGCCCGAGTATTGAGCCGGATCAACAAAGGTTTCCATCAGCAAGGGCTCATAGCCCCAGCGTTGCTGCCAGTCCGATCGCACTCGCTTTGCCAGTTGCCCGAGCACATGGCTTGCCAAGTATTGAATTTCCACCCAGGGGAAAATCAGAAAGCGCGTGTTATTGATCACCCACGGCAAATTCTGTTGACGCCGCAGCTTGTTCCAGCCGATCCATTCATCCCGCGCTTTGATTGCCCTGGAGGCTCCTGCCACAAGCACACAGCCTAACAGCCCTTTCTCACAGGTGATGAAGTAACGCAGAGTGCAACCAAAGGGCTTACGATAGCCCAAGTAGTGGTGACGGTCGAGATACTCGTTCCACAGCTTTGCTTGGTTGCGGTCTGCCACAATCTCAAGCCGGATCGGGATTACATCGCCCAGCTTGCCAACCAACGCCTCTCCCGGGGGTGCTGTTTGTTGAGTATGCACAGCCCCTCGCACGCATTCGGTGCTGATTTGCTTATGTTTGTCAGGCAGATGGATATCACCATATCGCTCCAATTCCTCCAGCACCTTCAAGCAGGCCGTCACTTTGCCAGCACCCGAGGCCGTCACCCAGCCCCAATGCTCGCAAATTGTTTTCGCCAGTTCAGTACGGCACAATCCGGCACACAGCCTCACCGTTTCCCGGGCAGACTCAATCTCCTCAGAGGTGATCTGCCTCCCACATCGAACAACACATTTTGGCACTTCTTTTTGAATACTCATCGCGGGGTACATCTCCTTTACTACTTCAAACCCGACGATACTATGCCATATCCGATTTCAGGTGTCTAGCACGAACTTGCGAAAAAGTTTTTTGACGTCCTCTCGAAAATTCTCACTAATGCTAGCTTTCATAACTCATGCGTCAGCACTGGTAGGTTGCACGCCCTGTCTGTGTTTTACAGAGAGCATAAGGATCGACCGGGTGCTGACAATGGATGTGCTCTCCTGACAGACAGAGGCTGCATGTGCCGCAGGCATATTGCGGCATTACAACCACACGGTCGCCCACGGCAACTCGGGTCGTATGGTCAACCTCAACCACCTCTCCGGCCGCCTCGTGGCCAAGACAATCGCTCATCTGCCCATCACGATATGCGGAGACTTCCGTGCACATCGGAGCCGCGTGAATTTTTATTGTTGCGAACTCGCCATGAATAGTAGGATTGGGGCGTTCGACAATGCTGCACGCTCGCTTTCCTGTGATAACTACCACCTTCATAATTGATCCCTCCAGTTTTCTGCGCAGAACGAATTACCAGAAATGCCGAGAGTCCGGCGTTTTTCGCAGGTAGGGCGGACCCGCCGGACCCGCCGGGTGTCATAATGCGAATTGCTGTAGCGGATCGGTCCTATTTTGCCTTAAACCGAACCACGGGGAACTTCTCGGTGCTCTTGCCCTCACCGATTCCTTCGGCCAAGCGGAGATATCCATCGCGGATTCCTTTCCCGTCAGAATCGTTAACGATGAAGGCAAATCGCATCCCCTGGGCCAGCAGTGCATCGGTGATGCCGTAGCGGGCATAGGGGAACCTTGCCTCGTACAGGGTCTTGCCGTTCTCCCGAGTGATCTTCAACGGCGTCTTGTCCCAGGGGTTCTCCAGACCCGTGTCGGCAGGCATGGCGAACACGTGCGCCAGAACCCTGCCATCATTGGTTTGATAGAGACCCAGTTCCCAGTTGCCCTTCTGGGCTGGTATCGTGAAGGCAACCTGAATGCCGTCAGCCTTCCAACTGTCGCCGCCCGAGAATGGCTGATCGTGGATGTCGTCAGTCACATCGCAGCGGAAAACAAGATCCTGACCGTCGCGGCTGAGCCATGCTTGGGCGCTCAGGTCGGTCGGTCCTTTCCACACTTTATCTGCGTTGCCGGGATCGGCATTGAAGAAGTTGACCATCGCGTCGGCGGTGTCGAGCACGAAATCGGCCGTCCGAGTGGTCGCCGCGCCATCGGGAATCATCCGTGTGAGTTGCATCGGCACCGTGAGCTTGCCTTTCCATGAATCGACGCCCACGAGGGAATAGTCAAGCTGGGCGTTAAGGGTGCCAAACGATGGCATGCGCAGATCAGCCGGTATCGGCACTTCAGTAACAATCTGCTGCGTAACACCGCCGCCGAGTTTGACGGTCTGTTCCGGGATGGCGACCCCCTTGAACTCCTTTGGCAATGCCCATGCGATGCGAACCGAGCCCTCGCGATCACTGGGATTCCCGATTTGGGCAGCCAGATGCAGCGTTGAGCCCGTATCAAACGCGGCCACCGGTGCCGGCACAGCCATGGGCAGCGCCTTGGTAATCGGCTCACCACCCTCGACCAACAGATAGACCGGATGACCGCGCAGAGCCACCAGAACCTGGCCACCGATCACCACCTCGTCGGTCTGGTTGCCATACTGATCCATCCGTTTACAGGAAGCTTTACCACCTACGACCAGTCGCACATCGGCATCCGGCAGGCGGCTATTCTCGCGCCAGCAGACGACGACCTGCCGCATGGACTTGCCTTCGGGATCGGCAAAGACAAAGGCCCACTGATCCGTGCCAAGCTCAAGTTGGCGTTGGGGCGTCAGCCCGCGCAGCGTCGCAATCAACGTGTTGTAAGCCAAATAGGCAGGCTTAGGCTGGAAGTCCCAGGTGCAAAGCCCCCACATCTCGCTATCCTTCCAATCCAAGTCGGCAAACCACTCATAAGCGTAGGCACCACGAGCCCATGCAAAGACGACCTTTTTGATGAGTTCATCACCTTGAGCGACCTGACTGGACCAAGAGGGGTCGGAGCACACGGACGTCTCGGTATAAAACAGAGGCTTGGGGGATTTCAGTGGCTTGCGGATGCGTGCCAGTTCGCCATCCACCTGGGGCTGGAATATGCCGAAGAACTCGCCGTGCCCGTGGAAAGC
>JBBQIY010000043.1:0-9966 GCA_038325415.1 Kiritimatiellia bacterium | reverse complement strand
AATGCTAGAAAGCGTTGCGGATTCTTATGACGAAGAGGTCGAGGCCATGCTCGCGACCTTAACGTCGTTGATGGAACCTTTCCTCATGGTTTTTCTGGGTGTCGTGATCGGTGGCATCGTAACCGCGATGTTCCTCCCGATCTTCAAGCTCAGCACGGTGGTCGGGTAGCCGAGGGGTTCGATTCAACCTTGTTGAATTCGCACAAAAGACAAGGATGGTCGAGTAAGCGAGTGGAGTAAGTGTGCTGTTTAAGAAGGGTTGTTTAAGAGTGCGTTTAAGTGTAGAAACAGGGTGTCCATACTAACACTTACTCCTACACTTAATCTCAATCTTAATCGGAACACTTACTCGACAGACTTAATCGAAAGCGTCGCGCTCCTACTTGGCTTTTCGGAGTACGTGCAGCGACATGGTGATGGCGTAGGCCTCTTCAACTTTCATTCGTTTCAATGCGTGGCTCGTTCCCCAAGGGTCTGAAAAAATAATTTCTTGCGTTCCCTTGTTGTAACCTTTGATCAGACGAAGATGACCGCCTTTGCTGTAGGGTGAGAGTTCGGGCTCCGGTGCGATGCCGAGCACGACGCCCCAGATGAGCGGTGTGTTCGCATCAATGTTTTTTTGAACGGATCGGACGAAGGCGTCGACATCCCGTGAAGTTGCTGTCTTTTTCAGGATGTCGAGATTCGCGTTCGAAAATGTTCTGGAGAGATCTAACGCGCCAGAATCTGAAAACCAGAGTTTTTTTGCGCCGCGCTCTTTTGCGAGCGTGTTGTATTGCTCGATGATACGCTTGTAGCGCGCGTAATCGAATCCGATGATCGATTCGATTGTCAGTCCGTTTTCGGCGCAGGAGCGAGAGATGATGTCGAGCATGGATTCAACATCGGTTCCCGTATCGTCCGAGCACCCGACGTCCTCGGCAATCGTTTTCTGGTCGCTCTTGATGCCATGGTAGTTCAGAACACTGGCCATGGTTGCGGGGGCGCAATAGCCACGCCCAGCTTGCTGCTCCATCACGATGCCAATCAGTCGATGATCGCCTGAATCGGATTTGAACAGTCGCGCCTGGGCATACAAAGCAGGCAGAATCAGTAGGCAGACGATGGTGGCTCGTGTGGTTGTCTGCATCGTGACTTAGCTTCGTGTGATCTGCATGCCGGTCTGCGAAAGCGCCATCGAAACGAATCGCGCCCGAGGGTTTGGCGGGTTCATGCGCAGTGTCTCTTCAATCGCTGCCGCCGCCCCAACATCAGGGGCGAAAATGATAATGTAGCCGCCGCCACCAGCCCCGAGTAGCTTGTAGGCTGGACCGAAAGATTCGATTCGGCTCGTAATGGATTTCACCTCCGGTGGGCAGGTGCCGCTGTCGAGAGTACAGTTGAGCTCCCAGCTCCGCCGAATTGCCTCCCGAAGCGTGACTGGATCATTGCGTTGAATCGCATCGGCCGTAAAATCGGCGTTGTAAGCGATGTCCTCAATGGTAGCGATCGTTTTCCGGCTGTTGAGGAAGATGCCCTGCACAATTTCGCTGAGAATGTTGCGTGCGAGACGCGTGATTCCCGTGTAATAAAGCAGCGCTCTTCCTGAGACGATGTCATCCTGAAGCGTCTTATCTGGTAGCCAGCGAATATCAGGCGATTGGGATATCTCGGCTCGCGTCGTGATGAGTTTGACGCCGGCCGTGATGCCACCCACTTGATCCTGCCAGCCGCCACCCGAGGTGAGGATCTGCTCCAGTACCGTCGTCCGCGCAAAAATATCTCGATGCGTCCAGTTGTGGCTACAGATCTCGCTGAGAACACCGAGGATCGTGGCGGCTAAAATGCTACTCGTACCAAGTCCTGAACCCTTCGGAACGGCGGCGAGCATCGAAAGTTCAATGCCGCCACCAAATTCAGAGATCAACTGTTGCTTGAGTGTTTTAGCACCGCCTGCGCCGTGGAACATCGGGTCAAATCCCGCAAGCCTAAGCGCAGCCCGTGCGATGCTGAAGCCTCCGAGCGTCGAGGGCTTTATGAGCTCTTCGTAGGTGGTGATGGATTCCGAAAGGCCAAGGTCAATGCTGTGCAGCACGAGGTGCGGGGTGTCGCAAAGACGAACAAACGCCTGAATCGGCGGTTGCCCGTTCAAATCCACGGCCATGTTGACAACGCGCCCGCCACGTTCGATACAGTAAGGCGGTGTGTCGGACCAGCCACCAGCTAGGTCGAGCCTCGCCGGCGAGCGTCCCCAAACAATTTGATCCTCGAGAATGTTGCGAGAGGGCTTGACAGGTCGGAGCGCCATATCCTCCACAAGCATACGCCTGAGCGAGGCGAAGGCCTCGTCCCGACAGGTCTGCGTGCCTCCCTTCAATCGCGATCTGAACATCGCGTCATGCACCGAAGCGAGAGAGTGTTCATCGGAATTTTGAGTTTTCGGAGTCACCGTAGCGCCAAGGTCATCCACCAGCGCGGCCATCGCGTTGAGATCGAGTTGCAGACAGCACTCCGTCCATTTCTCTGCGGTGAGTTTTTCGATGTTATGACGGATGTGTTCGGCTCGCTGCTTTATTCGCCCAACCAAATCGGAATTTTGCACGATATCGGTTGCAGAGACGCGTGGAGCCGAGAGCCAATAATCGCGCATTTCTGAGGATGAAGTCGGGGTCAGCATCCACTGCAGGAGCTGCGGTGTGCGCGCATCCGCCGCATCGACAACTGGGAAGAGATGTACGTTCTGGATGTCCGTGGTGGGGATGATACCGGCCTCTTCAAATGAAATATTGCGTTTCGAAAACCAATCGGCTGCCGAAGCTCCGAACCATTTCGTGGCACGGTCCGATACCGCCCCCTTAAAGGCATCGTGGAAGCCATAAACTCGCAACACGTGCCCCATCATGCCTTGCATGTTCAACATGTCGAGGCAAGTGCCGCGCGGGAGCTCAAGCGTCCAATTGTTTGCGGGAATACCTGTGATGACGTGTTCTGCGCTGAGCTTCCATGTGGCGGGAACCGTCGCGTTCTCGATCCAGAGGGGATGAACGGACTCTGCCACGACGGCGTTTGCGTGGAGGATGATGCGGTCGTGCGAGGGGTCCTTGGCGGCATGACCGAACGAACGTCGTGATTCAGCGGGGTGGGACAGTTGAGCGATCGAACTGAAAACGCTACTGTTGGTTCCAAAGTGGTAGAATCGCCCCCCAGGAAGGGGAAGCACGGCACTGCTAAGTTTCTCAATAGCCGCATCGGATTGGAACGGAGCGTTGCCCAAAGCGGGACCGAAGCTATCAAACAACTCGTAAGCACCAGAAACTCCGTTTTCGAAAGTTTCGTCTTCCCAGTTCCACCCACATTTTGCGAGGAGGACTTTGACAGCTTTTTCGCTCAAGAACCAGATGCCCGTATCGAGATAATAACTGAATTTTCCCGAGAGTTCAGAAATGCGATCAGCGCTTGGCTTTTGGAGGAAAAATTCGAGATCCTCTGGACGCTCTGATTGGCAGAACATGACGCCGTGGTTCCGTGCCTCTTCTGGAGAGGCTGGAATGCCGGCGATGAGAACATCTGCTTCAGGAAAGACAGGGAGCGCATGTTCTTCGCGGATGAGCACGTCACCGCAGGCAACGACGATGCAGTAGCGGCTCGGGGCATGGCGGAGCAAGTGGGTATAATCGGACTGTTGCAGATCAAGCAAAGTCTGGTCAAAGGCCTGTCCCGTGATGGAGGCAAGGCGCGGGATTGGCAACATGATCTTGCCTTCGGCCGCGTAGGCGGGGAGACGGCGACTCTGCCCACTACCATGGATGATGAGCTTTCTCGATTCGCATAACCAGTCTCGAAAAGAAAGGCCGGATTGCGAAGCCTTCCAAGCCTCCACAATGATGTTGGCGGTTCCGCCGCCCGAGCCGAGTTGATGCCCCGGAGGATCGGATGCAGCGAATGAAGCTGAGGTGACGCCGTTTTTCCAGACGTGTGCCGCGGCTGGCGGGAAGGAAAGGATCGTTTCTGTTCTCATGGTCGGAAGAGGATAGGCTTGGTTTTCGAGATGAGCATTTTTACCGGGAAAATTACGGCGGCAAGCACGGCTCCGGTCGAATTAGAAAGAAAATCAACGACTGTGCAGTTTCTGTTGATGCCCGGAACCGTCGCCTGCATGATTTCAAGCAAAGCGCCGATGGAGCTACAGACGAGAAAAATGTTGATGCGGTGACGTACAGAAGACTCCGCTATAGCAAACGCGAAAATAGCCGTGAGGGTTAGTATGAAATAGATAAAAAAGTGAAACGGGATGTCGTACGCTTGTATGTTTTTTGGAATATCCGATTCTACAAGGGTGGAGGGAAGTAGCGAGACGTACGCAATGAGTGTCAGGCATACAATGAAAAGAAGGTAGCGCGCTGATGGTGTAGTAAGGCGATCAAAAAAGGTCATAATGGGTCGCGATGAAATATTGTTGTAAAGGTGACAAATAATAGGCGAAATAAGGCTTCGGGTCAACTTCTTAGCGTTGGCTGCGAAAATTCTGATTCTGATTGATTCTGATTCTGGCTCCTGACTTCTGTGCGAATTCAACAACGTTGAATCGCTCCTCTACAGATATCGCTTCTTTTCATGGCCGGGGACTCCGGCGTAGAGCTCGAGGAATTTTCTTGCGGGGCTGGAATCAATTTTCGGAATGAGAACTTCTTCGATCTGGAAGAAGCCGACATCGCCAGACATTTCCACCTCGATCTGAATCGGCTTTTCATCGCCCTTTTTGATGTCTACATGTTCGATGGAGTTTGCCGAGTACTTGTGGATGTCGCCGATTCGTGGCAGGGTGTTCAGCATCATCGGAATGCGGGCGCGGCCTTTCGTCATGTCGCAACCGTCTGCAACGAGAATCAACCCGGCTTCAATGGAGTGAATTCGTTGTGTGCCCATGTGGCCAATGATGCCTTCCAGGACGATGGAGCGGATCGCGACGCGTCGGTGCAGATCACTGGGAAAAACCTGCGCGAGCGTTCTGTCGATGATCGGGATGGCGAGCATACACGACATCTTCTCGTGGTTCTCGCGGCCGATCGACATACCGATATCGTGGAGGAATGCGGCCATGAACACGGTGCAGAGACTATCTTCATAAGTGCCGGATTCCTCGCTCTCCAGATTGGTCTTGATCCCGGCATCCCGGAGGAGCGAGAGCATCCGGATGGCGTTGTACGCGACTTGCCTCATGTGTACGGGGCCATGGTCGTTGTAGCCGAGTCTACGAATAGAAACGGTGTTGGCGTATTCCTGCATTTCATGAAGCTCTGAATCATCGAAAAGAACCTTCATAACCTGATAGCAAGAGGTGTCCTTTTTAATGAAAGCTTTGATTGCCCTTTCGATGGCGTGTTCTTTTGCGGATATCATTTTAGATGCTCCAGATTCGTGTTGATCGGCTTCACAGTCTGTGGCCACCGAGTGGTAACATAATGAACGAGGTCTGGGCCGAGCATTTCGATGGTCTGATTATTACTCCGGACGAAGAGATGCTTATCGAGGTAAACGGGAGCGGCGGCGGGCTTCACGCGGACTACACAGACATCATGATCCATGGCGCGTCGTCGTTCGATGGAATAAAAAAGAAATGGATTTTCTGTAGTCAGGCGCATCCGAAGCGTGTTGCTGAGGAAGAGACTGAAGCCGTCCCAGTTGCCCTTGCCCCTGTCGATGAGACTGTATTCCGCATCTACGCCCCGGACCGTACCATCGTCGCGAACGCCGATCAGCAGCGTGCCGCCGGCAAAACTGTTCATGAACCCCGCGACGGAACGCGAAATCGAAGTAGCGCCAGCCAAGTCATTCTTTTCTTTGCTGACCACGCGCTCCTTGAATTCGACTTCCTGAGATTCACCTCCGGCGATCATCGCCATGAGTTCTGGGTCGGGAGAGAAGCGCGTGTACTCGCGCAAGCCTCTGCGCGTGAAATCTTCGCCGGGCGTACTGAGTAGCTTGAAGACAGGATAGGGGTCTTCGTTACGTTCAAGTGATAGTAACACAAAGGTGAACTTATTCACGAGATGTTCACGGTATTTCAGAAGTTCATCGATCTTTGCCTGTTCAAGCGCTTCGCCTGCGAATTTGTAAGCGCGCAAGAGCGGTGAAGCGGGAGCAGGCAAGCCGATACTGGTGATCAGATACTCGAATGTTGCCCGATCTTTGGGTGGAACGATGTTTTTGAAATGATGGTGCCCCGCTTCGTCGATATTGAGGAAGCACTCTTTATTGATTTCGTCGGCAGCGTCTGGAATCGACTTGCCGAGTGCGTCGCGGACTGCCAGCAGGACGACCAGCACGGTCATGAGACGGTGGTTGCCGTCGATCAACAGCGACTTGCTACCGCTCGCTCCGGTTTTGCCGAGATCCATTGAGACAACAGCTCCTTGGAAGCGTAGCGCCGCATGATCTTTTGTCATACCCGTGATCACGCGTTCGCAAGCTCCGCCGACCCAACTGTAGGGGCGTTGAAACGACGGTGAAATAAAGGCAGCATTTCCGTAGAAAAGCTGCTCCAATGTCACTTCACGAGCACGCATGTTAGGTTCCTCATGATGCGTATTATACACCAAGGCGCTCGATGTTTCCAGTCAGGAGTCGAAGAAAAATGGAGTAGGGCGTAGGGCGTATTTTTTGATCAGACGGATCAGACGGATCGGTCAGATCAGATGGATCGGTCTGATCGTGGACGAGGAGAAGGACGATCCGCTGCAGCAGGCTTCGTTGAAGCCGGCTCGGTCCGCGATCACCGAACTAGCGACTAGCGACTAGCCACTAGCGACTTCTTCAGTCTCTCGCGACCGTGAGGGCGAGGACGCGTTCTGCACCGTTGGCTTTGAGGGCGGCGGCACATTCCGACAGCGTCGATCCAGTCGTCATCACATCGTCGACGAGTAGAATGCACCGACCATAAGTCCACGGGCGGAGCGTTAGTGGCGATTCGAATGCGCCATGAACATTAGCCCGGCGTTCTTCTGCATTCATGCGAGTCTGCGTCGGCGTGTTGCGTTTGCGAATGAGAATCTCCGACAGAACAGGCGTCTTGAGTCGCTTTGAAAGGTCATCAGCAAGTAAGTTGGCTTGATTATAGCCACGCGTGCGTTCCTTGGTGCGCGAGAGTGGAACTGGGCAGAGGCAATCGATCTTTTCCTTGGGATAATGCGTGATGACGCATCCTTCAAGAAGATCAGTCAGTTCGCGACAGAGCCACGTAGCGCCGTTGTACTTGAACTTATGGATTAAGTCGCGGACGGGTCCTTTGAATTCCGCTGCGCTTCGGGCAATGTCGAACTTGAGTTTGAGCGTGTGGCAGGGTCCACACTCTGCCACGGCGTTGCCAGCGGATTTGATCTCCATCATGACCCTGCCACAGCGCACACAGCAGGTGATGGCAGGGCGAATGGAGATGGCAGCACGGCAAGTTTCACAGAGATGGGTGTGCGAGGGAACACCGCATGAGGCACAGGTGATGGGGTAGAGCAGATCGAGGATCGTGCTAAGCATTACTGTATTTCCGCAAGAATAATTTTGGCGCTACGCGCAAGCGCACCGCGCTGTTGATCAACAACTGCCATTGCCCGTGCACCCAGTTCGTGGCGCGCGGTTTCGTTGGTAACGAGATCCGAAACCGCCATGATAAGCGCCTTGGAGTCGGCAATCTCGAGGAGACCACGCCCACGACGGAATAATTGCATGACAGCAGTGAAGTTCTCGGTATGGGGGCCAACGATCACCGCTTTGCAGAACGAGGCAGGTTCGATCATGTTCTGCCCACCGATGTTAGGAGCGAGGGTTTTTCCGACGAAGACGATGTCGGCTCGGGCGTAGAGCGCGAAGAGTTCTCCGGTGGTGTCGACCATCAAGATCGTGTCTGCCGAGGGAATCGTTTTTTCAGTGCCAGCTTTCATGCGGCTTCGGCGCAGACATTTAAATCCGGCCTCGTTGAGTTCTTTTTCTACCTCGTCGCCGCGCTCCATGTGGCGGGGTACGAGAACGAGGCGCAGGTTAGGCGAAGCTCGGCGTGCAGAATCCCAGGCATTAACGAGCGCCAGTTCTTCTCCGGGCCAGGTTGATCCGCCCAGAAGCACCGTGTGCGTCGAGGGATCAATCCCCGCAGCGGCGAGCGTCTGTAGGGCGAGCGCGCGAGCCGAGTCAGTAAGCGGAGGCACGTCAAACTTGACGGATCCCATCACCTTAATTTTTTCAGTGGGAGCGCCAGCATCGATGAGGCGATCGCGGTCGATTTCCGACTGCACAAGCAGCGAGGAGAAGCCGTTAAGAACGGGTGAGAAGAAAAATTTTAATTTTTTATAGCGTGGAGCCGATTGGTCAGAGATTCGCCCATTGACGAGCAGGATCGGGATGCCTTTGCGGTTTAAAGCGCGGATCAAATTGGGCCAGAACTCGGATTCCGTCAGCACAAGTGCTTTGGCGTTGATGATGCGAAGGGATCGCCTGATAACATGGGGAAAGTCGATCGGCAGATAGATGAGGATATCATCGCGTTCCAGAAGTTTCTCACAGATGGCATGACCGGTCGAGCTGGTGGTGGAGATAATGAAGGAATCCTGTGGGGTCAGTGCGCGAAGTTGGCGGATAACGGTTCCTGCGAGCGTGGCTTCGCCCACGCTGACGGCATGAACCCAGATACGCGGCTTCTCAGAAAGGCGAGCGGCGATTTCCGGGGAGAACTTACCAAGGCGTTGACCGAAGTCCGCTTTATATCCACCGCGTTTTCTCATGCGAGAAATGAACTTCGGCAGCATGAGTGTGTAGCCAATAGCGAAAAGAATGTTGTAGAAGAACCAGCGCATGTTAGTTCGTGACCTCAAGGGATCGTTCGGGAATGACTTCGTTGAATTCAAGTGCCTGACTCTCTTCAGGCCCGATTTGTTCGAAGGTGTAGACGCGGTTTGCGTCGGCATCGTGCCAGATCACGGCTTTGCCATTGTGCCAGCGTCTGCGCATGAAGCGGTCACTATGGAATTCACGCGGTGCGTTGAAGGTGATTAGTCGTCCTTCGCAGCCACTGACGTGGCAGAGTGTGGACGCTTCCACTTCGATGGAATGTCCACGCAGGATGGGCTTGTAGAAGGTGGTGAGGTCTTGCTTGCCGAGGATCATGTTGGCGAGACCCCAGCGTCTGAAAATGGCGCGGCGCTTCGAGGCTTCGTCTTCGAAGCTCATCATGACGTTGGCCGGAAGGACGACGATGTCTTCGATTTTGTAGTCACGAGGGAGTACGCAGTGGATGCCATGCAGGTTGTATTCGCAGGTCGTCTCGTCGTCGTTGAAGTCGCAGGACTCGAGAATAGGGCGGATGATGTTCTCGCGATCTGCTTTGGATGAATGGCCTTCGAATACCCAGCGGATCAGGTGGCCGCTTTTGGGGTCATAACCCATGGCCTGGCAGGGGAGGGATTCGTCGAGCCAACCGACAAGGAAACGTCCGGCCTCGACGGTGAAGATGTCGTTGGATCTGAGTTTGCGGGGATTCTTCTTGCCGATGATGTGGTTGGCGAGGAAGTTGGTCATCGTGGTGAGGCGATCCGGCTCGCGGCTACAGGGCTCCCAGCTCACGATTCCCTGAAGGTCGTGGCGGGTGTTGAATTCAAGACGTCCCGCGCGGTCTTCGACGGAATAGGCAGTAACTTCCCAATCGGCGGGAACCACGGCTCTGACATGGTGCCAGGCGAAAGCGTTGCCGATCTTGGCTTGGGAGGGTGTTTTATCCGGTTGGGGTTTCTTCATACGGATAATATGCTGAATTCGCGCTCGTTCTGCAAGGAAAGAATAGCAAGAAGTCGCGAGGGTGCGCGTCAAAATAGTTTGACGCGCAGAGAAGTCAGAAGTCAGAAGTCAGGAGTCAGAAGTTGGAAATCAAGCACTTACGCCAATTTAGGCGAAATAATTCATGTCTCTGTTCTCGTGACACCACGGAAGAAGTTTGCAACTGTGCAT
>JBBQIY010000042.1:0-10117 GCA_038325415.1 Kiritimatiellia bacterium | reverse complement strand
GAGGCAAAGGCGAGAAGTCTGTCGTGGGTGTTCATTTTCGTGGCACCGCGTTTCGTGGCGGTGCGACGACTTTTGGCGGTTGGATAGCGTGCAGACTTGAGCATCGGGTTTCCCTAGGGATTACATTTTGATGAGGTTGAGGAAGCCGGAAGGCCCGACCAAAGCGTTGTCTTTAATAAGAATGTTTATCGAAATCCAGACGAATGGGACAAGTGGGGAAAGACGCAGAAGCGCCCACCCCCAACCACTTCCTGCAGCCTCGAGAGTAATCTGTCTCACACCAGAAGCCACCATCCAGATGAGCAAAAGGGAGACCACGAAGAGAAAAGTGAAGACGGAGAAAATAAGCTGTGAGGAGTTTTCAGCATAGATAATAATGTCCGCCATGGGCGTGCTGGCTGTCCAGCTCACCCAAGCCAAATCGCTGATCGTGAGGACGATTGCCAAGAAGAAGAACCACCAAGACTGTGAAAAAGTCCGATCAAATTTGTTGAGTACGATTTCTACAGCGAGGCTATAGAAGGAAAGAATCAGCAACGGGAGGATTTCCTTGATTGCTTGAACTGCGCCTGATGAGGCCACGAAAAATAAGGACTCGGGTATGTGCATGGATAAATTAACTGGTCAACTGCCATGTTCCTAACCGCAACCGTTTTAACGGATAGTGGACAAGAACTCTTTAAAGACATCAACAATCTACACCATTTCGGCTACCAAGGCAAATCAAAATTAATAAAATCGCACGGTAGTTTAAAAGTGCGACTTAAAAAATCGCCGACGGCCTTCACCCCAAAGCGTTCTGTTGCGTAGTGACCAGCGGCTATGACGTTCATTCCGCCTTGTTTCGCAGCATGATACGCCTGAAGATTCATTTCACCCGTGATATAGCAATCGAGCCCAGCATCAATCGCTTGGCTGACTTCTCCAGCAGCGCCACCGCTCACAATGCCGATGGTATTCACAAGTCTGGGCCCGAATGACAGTGCATGGAACGCGCCGCCTGGGGTCAGGGTCTGGACTCTGCCACAGAGGTCGTCGAAAGTAAGGGGCTCGGGCAGACGACCCTTTCGGCCGATGCTGTTTCCGTGATAGTTGCAAAAGCCATCGACGTCAGTCAATCCCAGTGCGGCAGCGATGCAGGCATTGTTGCCGAGAATCGGATGGGCATCGAGCGGCAGGTGTGCGGCATAAAGTGCCATGTCGTTTTTCATCAAAAACGAAACAATCTCGTAGTTGGTTTCTGTGATTGTCGCTAGAGAAGCGCCCCAGCTTATGCCGTGGTGGACGATGCAAAGGTCGGCTCCGAGTTCGTGCGCGGACTTGAAGAATTCAAGGGATGCATCGACACCACAGCAGACTCGGGATACGTTGCCAGAGTTGGCGACCTGGAGACCGTTGTGGGAGTCGTCTTCGAAGTCTGCGAGACGAAGTGCTTCGTCGAGCGCGGCAGTGATTTGCTTGAGTGTGGGCATCGCGTCAGAGTATTGCGTTTTGTTTGTTGATCCAGATGATGCAGGACAAGGCGCTGAAGGCGATGCCGATGAGCATGCCCATCAGCACTTCGATGCGCGTGTGGCCAAGAAGCTCTTTGAGTCGCTTGGGCTGAAGACGATGTTCTTTCAGCAGTTCGTGGATGACGATATTGATGACAGCGGCCTGCTGGCCAGCGGCTCGGCGTACGGTGGAGGCATCGAACATTGTGATAATGGCGTAAACGAGGGCTGTGGCAAAGAGGGGGGAGCCGAATCCCTCTGTGATGCCGATGGCCGTGGCAAGACCCGAGACCGTGGCAGAGTGTGCGCTGGGCATGCCCCCAGTGCTGACCAGATAATGCATGTCGACAGAGTGGGTTTTAATGAAGGCCAATAACATCTTGATACACTGAGCGAGACACCAGGAGAAGAAGGCGCAGAAAAACCAGATATTGTTTGAAAATGAATAGATCCCGTGTGCTTCCATGTTGTTTTAAGTCCTTAAGTTCGGCTAGTAGGCGTTTCGCATGGCAAAACACGTGCGCAGCAGTATTTTAATGTCGAGGGCGACAGACCAATTCTCAAGATACCAGAGATCGTGCCGGAGCCTGTCTTCGATAGAGGTGTTTCCGCGTAGTCCGTGGACCTGAGCCCAACCTGTAATGCCAGGTCGTCCGATGTGGCGCCGCATGTAGTGCGAGATATCTGAGGAGAATTGGTCGACGAATTCGGGGCGTTCCGGTCGGGGACCGACGAGGCTCATATCGCCTTTGAGGACATTCCAGAATTGCGGGAGTTCATCGACATTGTGTGAGCGCATCCAGGTTCCGATTTTGGTGCGGCGCGGATCGTTTTCGTCGGCGAAGACCGCTCCCGTGTCCTCCTCGGCATTCAGGCGCATGGAGCGGAGTTTGAAAATGGTGAACGATTTTCCTCCGTATCCGCATCGGGTCTGGGAGTAAAATGCGGGACCTGGAGATTCGCGCTTGATACAGAATATCATGACCCATACAAGTGGAGCAGAAACCAAGAGTCCGATAATCGATCCGGTGATATCCTCAAGGCGCTTTGAAAGCCGGTTGCCCAGCTTATCGAGAGGGCTTGGTTTCAGGCCGAGAAGCGGAATATCGTCGATCGTTTCAACTTCGACGGCCGATGTCATCATGAGAAACATGTCGGGAACAAGATTGAAGCGTATCAATTTGCGTTCGCACTCGGTCGCAATTCTGTTCAGGAGCTTCCGGTCAACGTCTGGGTTGGCGACAATCACTTGAGACACATTGGGAGTTTCGGCGAGAATCCTGCTGAAGTCGGTGATGTCGCCCAAAATGTTCTCGGGTTGGATGGCGGCGACTGGCGTTTCTCCCTTATGCGTGGTGAGTGCTCCGCTCACGCTCACGCGTAACCGAGGATCTCGCTTAAAGCAGTGCATCAAATGAGCCGAGGTAGCATCCGTGCCGATGATGATGACACAGTTGGTGGCAACGGCCTTGCGTGCGCCTCGAATTTCTAACTGGAAGATGACGAAGCGTTGGAGAAGAAGCAACGTGATGAAGCAGGGGAAGAAAGCGAGCACTGCGCCAGCCGAGACGTTGTAGTAGTTCTTGACGACAGCCAGAATGACGAGAATCTCTAGTGTGACGAGTCCGGCACTTCTAAGGAGTCTAGGGATTTTCGCCATGAAAGTTCCCCGCTGGGGTCGGCGGTAGAGCTTCAGTTGCCGCATCGTGAAATACGTCAAGAGTGCTGAGGCGATGACGAGCGGAAGATGTTCGGCATACAAGTTGTTGGGTCTGCCGAATCGAACCGCAAACCAGCCGTTATGAAACCATCCGCTGTCGAAACGTATCCAAACGGCCATGAAGGCTGCTGTGATGGCACAGGTTGCGTCTGCGACGACAGCAAGAGCCGAGTTATAGGAATCTGCTACAGATTTAGACATGGCTTCATGATACTTGAAACGCGAATCTTTTACAATTCGCGTTGCTCTCCACTTGAACGGGGCGCGAATCCGAAGTTATTTTGCGCCTTCTTCTGTCGTCGAAGCTTTGGACTCCGTTGCTTCGGCGGCTTCCGCTGGAGGTGTGGGCTCGACTGTCTTAACCGGCGCATCCATCGCAGCAGGAGTTCCCGTAGTCGACTCTTCTGCAGAGAAGAAAGTCGAAAGATCTGTCGAGGCAGGTGCTGCTGGGATCGACAGGCGATCCTTGTCCCTGAGAATTTCATCGGCATAAGACGCCCATCGGGTTCCCGCCTTCTCGGTGATGAACAAATCAAGGACGCCCTTGCCTTCATCACGGCGACCTGCGAGGATCAGGCATCGGCCTAAACCGATTTGAGCGATAGGAGCGAGGAAGCTGTCCGGTTTTGCATCAGCGAACGCTTTGAATTTGGCGGCCGCTTCTTCAACCTTGCCATTGGCCTCAAGGCTGTGGGCTAGGCCGACGGTTGCGATATCCGCTAACGGATGGTTTGCGTTTTCTGTCAGAAAGGCTTCGTAGGCAGATTGTGCCAACGTATAATTTTGCTCTCCAAAATAAATACTGGCAAGGCGAAGACGTGCAAGAGGCGTGACGGTTTTGGAGGCGTTGTCGTTAATCAGTTGCTCCAGAGCTTCTGGGGTTCGTGCCGAGTCGAACGTTGCCATTGCGCGAGCACTTGACTTGTCGTGCCAGCGGTTAAATTGCTGGAATCCAATGACGGCGACTAGCACGGCGATCAATCCCATGGTGGCTTTGTCGCCATACGAATTCCACCAAGTCTTGAGTGCTTCGAGCTCCTCAACTGATTCTGGAGCAGCGTGGCTGAGATTTCTGTCTTCGTTTGCCATGGGTTTCAATGTCCTATTCCCGCTGCAAATTCATGCGTGCGGGTGCTTGTCTATGTGAAAATGGTGGGCCCTGAGGGACTTGAACCCCCGACCTAGGGATTATGAGTCCCCAGCTCTGACCACTGAGCTAAGGGCCCAGAATAAACTGAGGAAAGAAAGAATACTGTATATGAGGGTTTTAAATCAAGGTTAAAGTTTTAGAGAGTTGCGAGTCGCGAGTCGCGAGTTGCGAGTTGCTAGTTGCGAGTGTTTGCTAGGATTATAGACCATCGACCATGGATCATCAGGAACCTAAAATTTGTAATTCGTAATTTGTAATTCGTAATTCCTCCCTAACCCCTAGCCCTTTTCCTGCTGGAGCACAGCTTGATTTGCCCCGTGGAGGCGTGTATACTCTGTACCATGCCCAAAGTTAGTATTCACAATTGCTTACGAAACGCCCCTCGGATGAAGAAGATGCGAGGAATTTTAGCTTGCTTTCTTCTTCTCGGACTGACTTTAGTGACTGGGTTTGGCGATACTGTGTTTCCTGAGGGCGAGAAAGCGCCTGGCAGGAGCCGTTTTGCCTCGGATCGGGCGGTGCCTGGCGGGCGGATCGTGGTGTACGCGGGCTCGATGCCGAAAAGCCTCAATTACCTGCTGGACAACAACGTTTTCAGCGCGCAGGTCTTCGGTTTTATGTACAGTTCGCTGCTGGGCATGGATGATGTGAGCGGTGATTATGCGCCGGGGCTTGCCAGTAGCTGGACGGTCTCCGACGACGGTCGCGTGTTCACGTTTACTCTCGATCCTGCTGCCCGCTGGAGCGACGGCCGCCCCATTACCGCCGATGATGTAAAATGGTCATTCGATGCCATCATGGATCCGACTCACATGACGGGTTCGCACAAGGTAGGACTCGCCGCCTTTATGGAGACGCCTCCCGAGGTGCTGGCGCCCAATTGCATCCGCTTCACGGCCTCAGAAGTGCATTGGCGCAACCTCGGCGCTGCCGGAGGATTCCCGATCATGCCTGCCCATGTTTTTAAGGACCGAGATTTTAACAAGATCAACTACGATTTCCCCGTTGTGTCGGGACCCTACGCAATAGGCAGTATTCTCGAGAACCGCTCGATTGAAATGAAGCGCCGTCACGACTGGTGGGCGGAGTCCAGGGAGTCGAACTGGCATCTTTATAACTTTGACACCCTTGAGTATGTGTTCTTCTCCGATTCCGAGAATGCCTGGGAGGCGTTCCGCAAGGGCCGTTTCGATGTCATGCCCGTTTATACGGCGAGAATCTGGGTGCAGGAAACAGATGGCGAGCGCTTTGACCGGAATTGGATTGTGAAAAAATCGGTGCGGAATCAACGTCCCATGGGATTCCAAGGTTTCGCGATGAACCTGCGCCGTCCGCCTTACAATGACGTTCGGGTGCGCAAAGCGCTGGCGCACCTGCTCGACCGTCAGACGTTCAACGAGACGATGATGTATGGCCAGTATTTTCTTCATCGTTCCTATTACGAAGACCTTTACGACAACGAACACCCTTGTCCCAATCCTTTCTTCGACTACAATCCTGATCGCGCTCGGGTCCTGCTGGCAGAGGCGGGATGGAAGCCCGATCCGGCTTCTGGAATGTTGGCTAAGGATGGCAAGCCATTGGTGGTGCGGTTCCTGACGAACAGTGGCGGTACGGACAAGTTTTTAGCGCGCTACAAGCGTGATCTCGAAAAGGTAGGAATTGGACTCGAGACCGAACGTAAGGACTGGGCGGCGTGGGCGCGCGACATGGATTCGTACAATTTCGAGATGACTTGGGCGGCTTGGTCGGCAGGGTTGCAGAAGGATCCCGAAGGCATGTGGTCTTCCGCCCAAGCGTCTGGCGAGGGAGGAAACAACATCACCGGTTTTGCCGATTCGCACGTAGACGAGCTTATTGAGAAGCAGAAGTCCGAGATGTCGCTCGCCGCGCGCAATGAAATCTGCCGCGAAATCGATTCGATTGCAACGGCTGCTGTGCCATACATTCTGCTTTGGAACACCGATACCACGCGCATGCTCTGGTGGAATAAATTTGGAGTTCCTGAGACGACCATTTCAAAGTTTGGTTCAGCGGAGGATGCGCTTGTTTACTGGTGGTTCGATCCCGATTCCGCCGAGGCACTCTCTGACGCCATGAAGCGGGGGCTTCCGCTTCCAAAGCCGTAGTGTGGTAGGAGAAATGAGAATATGGATGCAAGCAATATGTGGGTCTGCCGTGGCAGAGTCCTGACTCTTACACAGCCGGTGGTGATGGGGATCCTCAATGTGACGCCGGATTCGTTTTCGGACGGTGGCCAGCATTTCGGCCTTGATCGGGCGCTGGAGCATGGACGACAACTTTTCGAAGACGGCGCGGTGATTCTCGACATCGGTGGGGAGTCGACGCGGCCTGGGTTCACGCCAATCGATGTGGATGAGGAAATGAGCCGCGTTATTCCGGTAGTGAAAGCGATGCGGGAAGCGTTTCCAGACCGTTTTATTTCGGTAGATACGATGAAATCCTCCGTGGCGGAGGCGGCCATTGAGGCGGGGGCTGATATCATCAACGATGTTTCTGGATTGGCTGATCCTCGGATGCTCGACGTGGCGCGCACTACGGGGGCGGGTCTTGTACTCATGCAGGGGTATTCGGTTCATGTCGGTTATCCGCGTGCCGTCCAACCGGGTAAGCTCGGGAGTTGGGTCGTGACGGAGCTGAAGCAACTCGTGGAGGAGACGGTCCGGCGCGGTGTTCCCGAGCAGAATCTCGTTGTTGACCCCGGATTTGGGTTTGGCAAACGTCATGCGGAAAACGCAGAGGTGCTACGTGCGGTTCCAGAACTGGCAGCGGCCTGTCGGCAACCGATTTTGATCGGAGGATCGCGAAAACACTTCTTAAGCGGCATGTATCCAGAGGAAGGCGGAGACGCAGTTTCGGCCAGTGTGAGGTTCGCGATGGACGCGTACAGGCTTGGCGGAAAGATTTTTCGTGTTCATGACGTTGTTGAGACTTGCACAGCGCTCGCCATTCCGCTAGAATGAGGCCTTACAGAGGGTATAGCGCCTGCGGCTGATCAAAGCGGCAGTTGGAGGGGCAACCATCTGTCTTCTGGGTCAGAGTTTTCTGCTTTCATACGGTGCTGCGTGTACGGATACTATCAGCCAATGTCCTTAATGTTGGACTTTTGCCAAGTATTGCTCTTGGCGATACCCCTGTATTTTCTGTTGAAGTTTCTTCGCAGGACGCGGGGGTACAGGATTCTTGTGGGCATTTGCCTATTCCTGATCAGCATGCGCATTGTGTCGAAGTATCTGCAGATGGGCGAAATTGCTTGGATGCTAGACCATTTGGCGACGTATCTACCGTTAGCACTTGTTATCATCTTCCAGCCGGAGTTGCGACGCATCTTTGCTGAAATTGGCAGTCGAACCTCTGCACGGGGAGTCAAGCCTGCTGAGGACATTGTTCGCGAGATCACGAATGCCGTCAACGTCTTGGCTAGTCAGAAGATTGGCGCACTCATTGCCATCGAACGCGGGATTCGCCTCGACAATTACACGAAAGTGGCGCGGATGCTGAATGCGCCCGTCGTGGCAGAGTTGCTGGCCACGCTGTTTTATCCGCATACGCCGATGCATGACGGGGGCGTTATCATCCGCGATGGGACGATCCTCTGTGCGGGTTGCGTCTTTCCGCTGGGTGCGCTTTTGGAGCGGCGCAAAGCATTCGGAACACGTCACCGGGCGGCAATAGGCCTTTCCGAAGAGACCGATGCGATTGTTGTCGTCGTGTCCGAAGAGACGGGCTTGATTTCTGTCGCCTACGGCGGCGAGATTCTCCGTGGCATCGAACCAGATGGGCTTTACGCTATTTTAGAAAGCGGAATGAGTTCTCATGACGAGCGGACGGCATCCGATTCCATCAGTGCGGTTCGCGAGTCGACCGTGTCGCCCGAAAGCGTAGACAAGGTAGCCCAGGCCATTGCCAGAATCAAGGAGGAAGGCTGATGCGGTTGATTTTTTTAAAGTTTCTCGATCTGACCGAAATTCCCTTGCAGAAGATTCAAGTTTTTCTGCAACGGTATTTAGGTCCGCATGGGGATCTCAAAGTTCTTGCGTTTGCGATTGCGCTGGTTGTCTTTAGTTTGATTCGGACGACCATTGGCCATCCGGAAACTTTCACGGCGCCCGTCCATACGACAATTGACGAAAAGGGCGTTGCCATTCTGCGTTATTCCCCGAACGAGGTTGAAATTGAGCTGAAGGGTTCGGCTGACGATATCAAGAGTTTTGATCGAACTCAACTGAAGGTTGAGGTGAAAATTGAATCTGCTCCGAAAGAAAACGAGGGTTACGTCAAACTCTTGCGCAGACATGTCGTCGGCGCGGGTAAGTTGCGCGTTGGCAAGATAACTCCTTCTGGAATCCTCGTCGAGTATGATCGTGAAGTTGAAATGACGATGAGACTGAAAGAGCCAGAGTTGCTTGGCAAGCCGCTTCAGGGGGAAGCCTCCGTGGAACTGATCTCAAACGAGGTAAAGGTGACGGGGCCCGAGAGCCAATTGCAAAAGCTGAGTGAAAAAAGCATTCTACTCCCCACGGACGCGATCGATGTTTCTGGGAAAACTCAGGGCTTTATTAAGCGGGTTAAGGTTCAGCCGCCTAACGACTCTGGCATCTCTCAGGTGATACCGACGGAAGTCGAGGCTCGGGTCTACATTACAATCATGCCTCCTCCCGAGTCCATCTACACGAATGCACCGACTCCGACCGTTACCAATCGAATACCCCTCGCCGTGAGGACACCCACCAACGATCTTACGAACGCAGTTGCTGTACCAGCGGCATCTGACCAGAGGCCCGTCTCAGAAACAACAAATTCGGAAACAAACTCCGAGTTAGAGTAACCCGATGAAATTTCTTGTTACAGCAGGTCCGACACGGGAGTATCTGGATCCGGTGCGGTATTTGAGTAACCGATCCTCCGGGCGGATGGGGTATGCCATTGCACGTGTGGCGCACGTGCGCGGCCACGAGGTGGTGCTCGTTTCCGGCCCTGTGTCTATCGAAGCTCCTGCTGGCGTCGAGATCGTCGATGTGGTTTCCGCACGTGACATGCTGGAAGCCGTATCCTCTCGAATCACCGCATGCGATGTGTTGGTGATGTGCGCTGCCGTTGCAGACTGGCGGCCAAAGGCGTTCAGCGAGATTAAGCTCAAGAAGCGCGGTATGTCGCCCGTGTTGGAGTTGGAGCCGAATCCAGACATCCTTGCTAACGTGCTTCCGCTAAAAGGGGACCGAACCTATATTGGCTTTGCAGCGGAAACGAACGATGTTATGGAAGAGGCGCGTGGAAAGCTCTTGCGAAAAGGGCTGGATATGATCGTCGCGAATGATGTGACGCGCCCTGGCGCTGGGTTCGAGGTGGAGACGAACATCGTCACGCTGATCTCGGCCGATGGCGTCGTTGAACCGCTTCCGCTCATGAGCAAGATAGGGGTAGCCGAGCGGATTGTTGCGTGGGCAGAGAAGTCGCTAGTCATTAGTCATTAGTCGTTAGAAATCCCGTTGCGTCTGAGCCGCGCTCCATTTCAGCCAGCGAGTGGAGCTGCCACGGGAGCGCGGACATCCCTGTCCGCGACAAAAACGGGTTGGAAAACCCGTTCTCCGTTCTTGCGTCCGCACTCTGCCATTTCTATTCGCCACTTATTTCAGGTTGAGGGGCGTCCCCGCCCCGGGTAGGCTCCTCCTGCGTCAAAGCATCAAGTAGTCAAACCCGCCCACTTCTCGCTGCGCTGAGGTTCGGGCCTGC
>JBBQIY010000041.1:0-10157 GCA_038325415.1 Kiritimatiellia bacterium | reverse complement strand
GAGAGACGCTGAAGCGCCTCTGAATCGACTCTGCGGTTGTGACTTTATGCGGTTGGCTTCCTGTGCTACCACCTTTGTTACTATGAAATCATTGAAACGAATTCTGGATCTATTTGTCCGAGACCGGGGAGAGGGTAGTGCCTCCAATTTTCACGATAGCACCGTGCGCAGAATCTGCTGGCGCGAATTTTTCGGTGTTTTTATTTTCATGGCTTTAGCCATCCTTGTCGTGACGTGGCCTTGGGTTTGCCATCTCTCCAACGAGTTCATTGTGCATTGGGATCCGCCATTCCACACCTGGAAGCTGGAGTATGTGGCCAAGTCGATTCTCTCGGGGCATCTCTTGCCGGAGGGTGGAAACACGAACATGCACTATCCCAATTCCGGTGCGTTGTTCTATGAGGCCCTTCATTGGCCGCAAGCCGTTCTTGCTGCCGGAATGTTCTGTTTTACTGACAATCCTGTGATCGTTTATCATTTAGTACTTATCTTCTTCTGGGCTCTTTCCGGCGTCTGCATGTGGATGTTGCTCCTCGAACTCGGGACGACGAGGCTTGCCGCGATCGCCGGTGCTTTTTTCTTCGTCATCAATCCCTACCGCGTAAGCTACATGATTGAATTCAACATGGAGCTGTGTTTTGGTCTCCCGTTGTTCTTCTTTTTCACCGTCAGGTTTTTTAAGAAACCGTCCATCGGCTATGCCTGCGGGATGGCGTTGGCCCTTTGGCTCCAGGCCGCGAGTGAGCTGTATCAGGCCGTATTCATCATCATGGTGTTTCCGTTTTTGTTTATCGGCATGATTTCTTGGAATTGGAAGCTGATGACATCATGGAGGCGCTTCTGGCTTCCAGTCTCCGTGGCGGCCCTGATCTTGGGTGTCCTGACGTATCTGCTTCTCTGGCCCTACAGTGTCTTGCACGCGGAGCAGGTTGTTGAGCGCGGTCTCCGAGAAATTTCAAAACATTCGCTTGAGCCGCTGGCGTTTTTTTCTTCCTCAATGCGATACGCATTGATACGAGTTCGTGCAGTAAAATTTGACGAGATGTGCGTTTACCCGACGGCGATTGTTCTTTTCCTCTCTGCCTGCTTTCTTGCCCTGTCCGGAATCCAACGCCTTAAGGAGGATCCCCCTTTCGTCAAATGCCTGAGACTGGTGCGTATCGCCTTGCTTGTGTTTTACTTTGTGATGTCGATCGTCTTTCACCTCGTCAGGGTAACCACATCGTTTTCCCACCTTTATTCGTACACGCCTGTTTTTGTTGTGGCCTTGTCGATCATGATTCTGTTGCTTGCACGCAACAAGCCTGTTGCTGGGAAATTTTATGACGCTCTTTTTGCCTGCTCTCTTTTTGCGTTTTTCATGACCTTTGGTCCCAATGTTTTCTTTGTGAATACTCGGGTTCGCATTTCCAATGTCCTGTATCTCGAACTCTACAATTGGATGTCGGCGTTGAATGGCTTCCGCGTGGTGTCACGATTCTCCATAATCATCCTGGTCTTCATGACCCTATCGTCGGCTTTGTTTCTCGACAGACTCCAAAAGTTCCCATTCTTTCGTAAGCGAAAATTTTTTCTTGGGCTTCTTTACCTTTTTTCTGGTTTGATGGTTATGCTAGCCTCACTGCCGGAAAAGCTGGAATTTCACCAAGCTAAAATTCCGCTTTCTACGCCCGTTATTGAATTTTTAGACGACCTGCAAGAACCCTATGTCTTGGCTATGGTGCCGATGGGTGATCGAAATATAGATGGAATGCATATGGTTCAGATTGCACGGAATACGAAAACTTTCGTGTATGCGTGGGGTGGAAATTTCCCAGCAACGTCTATTCTTTACCAGAAGGTTCTCCGTCCCGTACCCGGCTCCCCGAAGGTGTCACTGCCTGTGCTGTCTGAACTCTGGCCTGAGTGCCTCATTCTCATTGACAAGCCAGCGGTGGCGTTGGTCGCAAAGGACTATGATATCGTTCAGGACTATAGCGTCGAAGCAGAGAAGCTTTTAGAAGACGAGAGGTTTGCCCTTTTTAGAATACGAAAAGACAGTATTTCGGCGAGAGAAAAGATAAAGATCGTTCGACAGGATTTTATTTTAAAGCGGCCACAGCTAAACTTTTCGGTTTACGGCGAGAAAGCGACGACCGTGACTTTATTTCTAAACGATACGAGGGTTGACCAGTTTCTGCTCGCCGCCGGTGACAGTTCATCCTGCGTTGTTATCGCCTCGAACTTGACGAAGCAAATTATACCCAACACTTTTAAGTTTGTCGGTAATGATGAATTTATCTTAACGGATTTCAGGCTTGAATCCGAAAAGTGAGAGCCGTTATTTCGTCGCGATCTTGTCGGGGCGCGTGATTTTGACGAGGACGCGCGAGGATCCTAGATTTTTGAATCCAAGCCAGTTCATAAGCTTACTGATCTTCATCGTGGCCAGATAGGTGATTTGCTCGACCTTGATGCCGCTTGCGTTGCACATGTCGATGAAATCCATGAAGGTACAGAGGTGAATGTTAGGCGTGTTGTACCACTCGTAGGGGAGTTGTTTGGTCTTGGGCATCCGGCCTCTGAAGAGCAAGCTCAGGCGAATCTTCCACATGCCGAAGTTGGGAAAACTGACGAGAACCACGGGAGCGATTCGATGCAGTTGCTCCAGCACATTCATCGGGTCTTTCATCACCTGGATACTCTCGCTCAATACAGCGCAGTCGAACGCGTTGTCAGGAATGATGGCCAAATCCATGTCGATATCGGCGAGGATGGCGTTATGGCCTGCTTTTAGGACGCTTGTCAAGGCATTGCAACTGATGTCGACACCGGTACATTTGACATTAGGATGACGCTCGGAAATTTTGGCAAGAAGCGCGCCTTCGTTGCAGGCAAGATCGAGAATGGAGTTAATGTGTTCAGGCATGATGTCGACAAGTCGGGTGTAGTCACCGAGGGTTTCCTCACTGAGCTGGCTTGTTGGAGGGACGGCAACGCGGGTGAGAAAGTTTCGGAGGACCCCAATGAGTTCGTCGATGTGGGTCAGAAAGGCATCGTGTCCTGCGGGGGCCGATAGGCAGAAGTAGGAGAGATCCTTCTTTGCCAGAAAGAAGGCTTTCGAAAGCTTGCGTGCTTGGCTCGGCAGGAACAGCCAGTCACCGCTGAGGGCGACGATTAGGGTGCGCGATTGCGACCGTGCAACGGATTCAGCCGTTGTCTTGAAGCCGGCCTTCAGATCGTACTCGTCCATTGCTCGGGTAATGCGGAGGTAGGAGTTGGCATCGAATCGATCCGTGAATTTTCGTCCTTGATAGTTGAGGTAGGATTCGACTTCAAATTGAGTCCGAATATCGCTCGCGACTTCTTCCACCGCATCCGTAGCCTCGGTGCGACGTCGGCGGCCAAACTTCTCCTTCATCATCTCTTCGGAGAGATAGGTTATGTGGGCGAGTTTGCGCGCTTGGGCGAGTCCGATGTTGGGCGGCGTCGACTCGTAGTAGTCGCCGTTTTTCCAATTTGGGTCGCTGAGGATCGCATCTCGGCCCACAATATCAAACGCGAGCGCCTGCGTCGTGAGGTAGGCGCCAGATGCGATGGAGATGCAATTTTCGACAAAGCCGGGGAACTGTACGCTGAATTCGACGGCCTGCATGCCGCCGAAGCTGCCGCCGATTACAGCGTAAATTTTATTGAATCCGAGTTGCTCCAAGAATAACTTATGAACCGTGACCATGTCGCGAACCGTAATCTCAGGAAAGGTTGAGCCATAGAACTTCCCGGTCTTCGGGTTGATCGAAGCGGGGCCAGTCGTGCCCTTGCACCCCCCTAAGATATTTGCACAGACTACATGAAAGAGGTCTGTGTTGATCCCGCCTCCAGGGCATATCATGTTAGACCACCATCCGGTCGGTTTTGTCTCGCCTGCATAGCGGCCCGTCACGTGAGCATCGCCCGTGAGCGCATGACAGATGAAAATCACATTGTCGCGGTTTGGTGTCAAATGTCCGTACGCTTCGTAGGCAATGACGATTTTAGGCAGAACGCCACCTCGCTCCAGCTTGAGTCCTTCTTCAGGAAGCTTTAGATTCAGCGTATGTGTTTCTGTGATAATATCGTTACTCATAGGCCGCGATTATATTGAATGGTGACTTTTTGTGCAAGCCTGTCTTGCGCATTATTTCGTGTTGATGAAGGCTCTGTTCTGGGTTATAATAGCGCTATTGATAGTACTTTAGGAGTGTGCAAATGGTAAAAGCAAAAAATGGTGAAACATGGCGGGTGAAGGGAGCCAGGATTTTGGATCCAGCCAGAGGAGTTGATGCAATTAGCGATGTCTGTTCTGAAGACGGCATCATCGTCGAATCGCTTGCGTATGGGGCGCGTCCGCTGGAGTTTTGCGGCGAAGGCATGATTGTCATGCCAAGTCTTATTGATTTGCATGTGCATTTCAGAGAACCAGGAGGCGAGGCTTCAGAAACTTTAGCGACTGGAAGCTCTGCCGCCTACAAAGGCGGCGTGGCAACGCTGGTAACCATGCCGAACACCACGCCCCCGGTCGACTCTCCAGACGCGGTTCGCTTTCAGGCTGCTGCGCGACTTTTCCCGCTCCACGGGATCCGGGTTTTGCCATCAGCCTGCTGTACGGTCGGGCGTGCCGGCAAGGAGGTTGCGGATTTGGAGGCGCTGGCATTGGCTGGCGCCGTGGCTTTTACAGACGATGGATCGATGGTAGCGGATGATGCCGTCATGGAGGCGGTCATGCGCCGTGCTGCAAAGCTCGGTATCGTGGTAATGGATCACGCCGTGATTCCTTCGATCGCCGGCGGCGGGGTTATCCGAAAGTGTCAAGCGGCCGAGAAGCACGGGCTTCAGATTTTTCCTGATGAGGCGGAGACGGAAGCTGTCGCACGTGATATCGAGTTGTGCCGTCGGACGGGATGCGCCATCCACATCCAGCATCTTTCCTGTGCAGGTTCAATTGCGCTGATCCGCAAGGCTCAGGAGGCAGGGCTTCCTGTCACGACGGAGGTCACCCCGCACCATCTGATGCTTGCCGCTGAGGATATCCCTGGAGACGATGCGAACTGGAAGATGAATCCTCCGCTCGGCACTCGGAAAGACGTCAAAGCACTTCGGCAGGCGGTTCGAGACGGCGTGATCAGTTGCTTTGCAACCGATCATGCGCCACATGCCGCCGAGCTGAAGGCGAAGGGATTCGCCAAGGCACCCTTCGGCGTGATCGGGCTGGAAACGGCACTGGCCGCGACGTGGACGGCCATGGTGGCGGAAGCGGGCATGAAGCCCCTCGATTGGGCCAGCCGTTGGCTGTGCGGTCCTGCAAAAGTTCTCGGAATCGAAACGCCATCCTTCGCTCCAGGATCCACATCGCCAGCCACTATGTTTTATGCCGAGGCATGGAAGGTGAGTCGCGACGACATCATCTCGAAATCGAGCAACAGTCCTTTCATTGGCCGGACACTGGCCGCGTCGGTTTTTGGCATGCTCGGGTGATCACGACGCGCTGGCTTTGGTGGCAAACTCAGCGATCTTTTCAAGGGGCAGGGTGTAGACTCTGCCACAGAGGTGGCAACGGAACTGTTGCGCATTCCCTCTACGAAGCATCCCGTCAAGCTCGGGCTTGGATCGTGAAGCGAAGGAGGCTTCGGCAACGCTCTGTGAACAGGTGCAACCGAACCGGAGGGCACGCGTGGGTCCCGTGGTGAGTTCGGGCAGGTTGAAGATTTCGCGCAGGGTGGCGACTGAGGCGTCGAATTCGAGCTGTTCACCAACCGTTCCGTCCTTGAAAAGCCCCGTGATACGTTTAAATTCGGATTTTCGGCCATCGGGCATTTGTTGCACGGCTAGGGCTCTGACGCGTTCGATTTGATTGTCGAACGAGGTTGCACAGATACAGACTTGGGTTGGGATCTGCAAGGTGGCGTTGTAGAACTCCATCAGAATGTTTTGCTCGGAGGCTGGCGTGACGCTGAAGGCCATCTGCGAGCGGATCCTTCCAGACTCATGTGTGCGTGTGACCTTGACGCGAGCAATTGGGCCATAAGGCTCGTTGGAGTCGGCGCTGTTGTCAGTCGGGGGCGGGATCGTTTTAGAATAGGTGTAGCCGCGCAGATTGCCGCGACCCGTCATCTCTACCAAATAGCCGCCGATTTGGCCTTCGGTCTCGGTGTGGAGCGAGATCGTTTCTTCCTGTTCGCCGAGGTCGATGCCGATGAGGGCGATGCCAGCGAGGGCGCGGCTGAGGATCGATGCAGCAGGGAGCTCCAATTGATGTTGTTGCTGGAGTAAGGCAGCAGTTTCCGATACATCGGAATACAAAAATCGTAGGCGCGAATTCGGGCAAAAACCCTCAACGCATGCATCATTCGTTCGCGCGGTTACCATATTCAGTTTTACCTTTGTAATTGCCAGAGTATTGAAACTAATTTTAGCATACGAATGTTGTTGAAGTCCACGCCTAATCACGCTAAATCATCCCTTGCACGCAAACATTTTTTTTAGTAAACTTTACCGCTTATTATTTCGACGCCCTCTCTGGGGTGGGAACCTTTTCAACACGAAGGAATCATCATGATCTATTCACATGAAGTTCAACACATGTGCCCTGTGACCAAGGGATGCAACCACGGTCCAGCTCCTATTCCCGAGGAAGGCAAATGGGTGCAGGCGAGGGAGATTAAGGATATTTCCGGTCTGACGCATGGCGTTGGCTGGTGTGCACCGCAACAAGGCGCTTGCAAACTGACCCTTAACATTAAAGAGGGCATTATCGAAGAGGCACTGGTCGAGACGATCGGCTGTACTGGAATGACGCATTCCGCTGCGATGGCTGCGGAGATTCTGACCGGAAAGACGATTCTAGAAGCACTCAATACCGACCTCGTCTGCGATGCAATTAATACCGCGATGCGTGAACTCTTCTTGCAGATCGTTTATGGGCGTTCGCAGTCGGCTTTCTCTGAAGGCGGTTTGCCGATCGGTGCCGGTCTTGAGGATCTGGGCAAGGGGTTGCGTTCGCAGATTGGCACCATGTTCTCAACGAGGGCTAAGGGGCCGCGTTATCTTGAAATGGCGGAAGGATATGTCAACAAAATCCATCTGGATGACAACGGTGAAATTTGCGGTTACGAGTTCGTCCGCCTCGGTGTGATGATGGATCTCATCAAAAAGGGTACGGATGCAAACGTGGCTCTTGCCAAGGCGACCGGCAACTATGGTCGTACAACTCTGGAAGACGGTGCCGTTAAGAGCATCGATCCGCGTGCGGAATAAGGAAGGATAAACTACCATGCCACTTTTTGAATCATACGCTCGCCGTGAGCCCCAGATTCTTGCTGAACTCAAAAAATACGGGATCAACTCCATTGAGGAATGCTTGGAGATTTGCAAAGCCAAGGGCTTCAATCCCCTCGACATCGTCAAAGAAGTTCAGAACATCGCTTTTGACAACGCAGGCTGGGCTTATACGGTCGGTGCTGCAATAGCACTGAAGAAGGGATGCAAGAAGGCCTCTGAGGCTGCGAAGGCAATCGGCGAAGGTCTGCAGTGCTTTTGCATTCCCG
The DNA here is from genome assembly GCA_038325415.1 of Kiritimatiellia bacterium. Lineage (GTDB taxonomy): Bacteria > Verrucomicrobiota > Kiritimatiellia > RFP12 > UBA3636 > JBBQIY01. The sequence goes on along the minus strand of JBBQIY010000041.1, from coordinate 2,595 downwards.
GATCCGTCGCGGACGATCGTAAGGTCGGCCTCGGCCACGGCAATCTCGGTGCGATGTTGCTGACGGAAGAGACCAAGTGCTTCTGCTTCCTTGCAGGACACGAGTCTTTCGCCGCTGCAGAAGGCGCGATCGGCATTGCGAAATCTGCGAACAAGGTTCGCAAAGATCCGCTTCGCGTTTGCCTCAATGGACTCGGGAAGGATGCGGCCTACATCATCAGCCGCATTAACGGCTTTACCTACGTGCAAACGCAGTTCGACTATGCTACGAGCAAGCTCGCCATTGTCAAAGAGATTGCGTTTTCAAAGGGTCCTAAAGCGAAAGTGCGCTGCTACGGTGCCGACGACGTCCGCGAGGGCGTTGCGATCATGTGGCAGGAGGGTGTCGACGTCTCCATCACCGGAAATTCGACCAACCCGACGCGCTTCCAACATCCTGTTGCTGGCACCTATAAGAAGGAATGCAACGAGAAGGGCAAGAAGTTCTTCTCCGTCGCTTCGGGCGGCGGAACAGGCCGCACGCTGCATCCGGACAACATGGGCGCGGGCCCTGCCTCCTACGGCATGACCGACACCATGGGCCGCATGCACTCGGACGCGCAGTTCGCTGGATCGTCCTCAGTCCCTGCACACGTGGAAATGATGGGCCTCATTGGCATGGGTAACAACCCCATGGTGGGTGCCACCGTTGCGGTTGCCGTTGCAATCGAAGAAGCGATGAAGTAGGGCAGTAATAAAGCAATGAAGTAGCGGGAGTAGGGGGAGTTACCGATTCTCAACTGCTCATCAGAGAAGGCCTTCGCATTTCAGTGCGGAGGCCTTTTTGTGTGAGATGGCGGAGAGGGCGGAGGCATCTTCAACCAGAGACTGGTTGAAGAAAGAGAGTAAAAAGCAACTACGGGCCGCAATCGCCGATCACAGTTACAGGAGAGACGAGGCGGCGGCGCGTTCCGCGCGTGCCGAATGCGGCTGGCCGGGACGGCCGAGCCCCACCTTGGAAAAGGCTACAGGGATTCGACAAAGTTCGCGACAAAGTTTGGGAAGAGATCGGGGCTGCCCTCAGATCAGGCTTCTGCGTGATTTTGTTGTGAGGATAAGTGCGAGGACGAGGGCGATCATGCCGGGAATGAGGAAGAGCAGAAAATGCTCCTTATATCGCGAATAAACGGTCTCGTCGATCGAGGTCTTCTGTAGCTTGTTTATTTCATCAAGCGCGCGTTCCAACGCATCTTTGTTCATGACATTGAAGTAAAGGCCGTCCGTTTCTTTGGCGATTCGCTTCAGCGCGGCTTCGTCCATGCGCACTTCCATCTGGCCAATGACTTCACGTCCAAACTGATCCCTGCCGATAGCATTGGCGATTCCCGTTGTGCCGACACCGATGGTGTAGACTTTTACGCCTTGTTGCTTTGCTAGCGCGGTAGCCTGCTCAGGTGTTATAATTCCAGCGTTGCTTTCACCATCGCTGAGAAAGATGACGATGCGCGATTCCACGTTGGTGACTGAGGCGAGTCGTGCGCAGGCCATGGCGAGGCCGTCGCCAATGGCGGTCATGCTTTCCAATTGGTCGACGGGTTCTCCATCTTGTCCGGGAACTTTCACCGCCGACAGCACGTGTAGAAGGGCGGTGTGATCGAGAGTGAGGGGACAGCGCGTGGTGGCGTAGCCGCCAAAGGCGACCAGACCGATGAGATCATCCGGTCTTCGCTGCACGAACTCAGCGAAGGTATCCTTCACCACATCCAAGCGTGTTTTGAGTTCGGCGCGTGACGCGCCGGGTTTTGTAAAGTCGAGGGCCATCATGGATCCCGAGATATCGACGGTCATTTCGATGGCGATGGCTTCTGCGGACTTACGCGATTTGGACAGCATAGATTGGGGTCTTGCCGCGGCGATAATCAGTGCGGCGGAGCCTAGTGCCAGCAGAAGAGGCGGGAGTGCACTGATCCGCTGTCTCCACGTGGTAGAAGTCGGGATCATCGAGAGGGCTGGGAACGGCAGTGCCTGACTCCTCGAATGGCGCAGTATTCTGTAAACGGCGTAAGCCCAGGGCAGGAAAAACAAAAAGGCAAGTGGAGTTGCGATATGCATCATCGGATGCCCTCCTTTCCTGTGCGGGAAGCCGTGGGTAAAGCATCCGATTCGATGTAGGACTTCGCCTTGGTTGTCGCTTCTGCGGCAGACGATACCGAGGCTGAAACGCCTGCAAATTTGACAAGGTCGGCCGCCATGAGGAATTCCTTCAATTCGGCGATTGAGAGGGAATCGAATTCAGCGTGACCGATTGCGGCGGCGAGGAATTCCTCGGTTGTCTGCTCTGGTGCACGAATACCGTATCGTCTTTCGATGTAGCGACGCACGACCATGGTGAGTTCAACATAAAAGTCTTTGAACAATCCCTTTTCGGGCAACTGGCGTCCGATGAGGAGAACCAATTCTCTGAGGGCGCGTTCGCTCGGTGTCATCCTGCGAATTTTGCGATGAAGCTTGATCTTCGAGATGGCATACGCAAGAAGCGCGATAACGAGGAGACCGAGGAGAGCGAATCCGATGTATTTCGGAACTTCTTTGAACGAGGGTCTAATATATTTATTTT
>JBBQIY010000040.1:0-10320 GCA_038325415.1 Kiritimatiellia bacterium | reverse complement strand
GATCATGTCGAGATCCATGTCGCGGAAAAACAAGATGTCGTTGGCGAGATCTTCGTTCGTCTGTCCCGGTAGGCCGCTCATCACACCACTGCCGACCTGATAGTCGCATTTGCGTAGTAGGCGCAGGCACTCAACACGGCGCTCAAAATTGTGGTTAGTGGGATGGAGCTTGGCGTAGAGCGTCGGGTTCGACGTTTCAATGCGTAAGAGGTAGCGATGCGCCCCGGCATCACGCCAGCGCCGATACGTCTCCTCGGTTTGTTCGCCGAGAGAAAGCGTGACGCCGAGCTTGCCGTTTGACATTTCAGTAATGCGTCGCAGAATATTTTCGATGAACGCGGTGTGCACTTCGGATTCGATTTCACCGGATTGTAGCACCATCGACCCGTACTCCATATCGATGTTACGCTGGACACCACGCAGGATCGACGCCTCGTCGAGCTGGAAGCGTTCGACCTTGGCGTTACCTTTGCGGATGCCGCAGTAGAAGCAGTCTTTAGAGCAGACGTTGCCCATCTCAATAATACCCCGGAAGCTGACGATTTTGCCAGCATGCCGACACTTGACTTCGTAGGCCGCGTCATGAAGTTTTTTCAAGTCGGTGGTATCGGTGAGCGAAAGCAAAAAAGCAAGTTCATCACGCGACAAGGAGTGGCGCTTGGCTTTTGCTCGTTCAAGAATAGCTTCAAGTGGGATCATTCGGCGCTCCTGATAATGCCACCGCCGAGGACGACATCGCCTTGATAGAAGACGGCCGACTGCCCGGGCGCAACGCCAGCAATGCCAGAGTCGAAGTGGGCCTCATAACGCCCTTCGCCGAGCGGGCGAACGGTCGCGCCTTCAATCGGCTTCCCAGCGGAACGAACCTTGATCTGGACATCGAGCGTTGTTTCCGGTGCAGGGATTGAGGTCCAGTTGCAGGAGTCAGCAACAAGGGAGTGGCCGAGGGTGCGTTCAACCGTGCCGACGATTACCTCGTTCGTGCAGGCATTGAGTTCGACAACATAGAGCGGCAACGGATGGGCGATGCAGAGTCCTTTGCGCTGGCCGATGGTGTATTTCCAGAATCCAGTATGGTGACCGAGGATTTTGCCGTTTTCATCGACAATGTTTCCCGAGCGATCCGGTTCCCCGATCAGTTCATCGCGGTCGCCACTGTAGAAGTCTTGGCTGTCCGGCTTCTCGGCGGCATCGAGCTTGTTTTCGCGTGCGATTTGACGCACTTCGCTCTTCGAGAGAGCGCCTAGCGGGAAGAGATGGCGTGCCAGTTGTTCCTGCGAAAGTCGGTAGAGGAAGTACGACTGGTCTTTGAAAGAATCGACAGCACGGAGCAAGCGGGAGTGACCGTTTAAGGTGTCTGTGCGTGCATAGTGTCCGGTTGCGAAGCGATCGAAGGCGATTCCTTCTGCTTTGGCCAGTTCAGGAAGTAGCCCGAATTTCATTATAGCGTTGCAGCGCACACACGGATTTGGGGTTCGTCCCGCCATGTATTCGGCGCGGAAGTGCGAAACGATCAGGTCGTCGTATTGGCTGGAGCAGTCGAAGGTGCGGTAGGGGATGCCGATGCGGTCGCAAAGTGCCTGAGCGGAGGCAACATCCTCATCCTCGCCAGAGCCAAAACAAGCATCTCGGTCGCCGCCGGCATATTTGCCGGGACGCCAGATTTTCATGGTCACGCCTGTGACTTCATGTCCCTCGTTTTTGAGAAGTAGCGCCGCGACCGAGGAATCGACGCCGCCGCTGAGACCGACTATTACTTTCATGATGGAGGCGGCACAGTATAAAGTGGCAGGAACGGGAAGACAAGGATTTTTTAGTATTGACAACTGCGGTGCATAGCTCTATATTTCTTTTCCTTTTCAAATGTTAGGTTCATATAACAAACGAGGCGTTCCATGAATACAAATTCACTCAGTAATCTTGTCAAAGGCATGAAAGCGAAGGTGGTGGGGTATGCCGAAGGAAATCCGGCCTACCGAGCCAAACTTCTTTCGCTGGGTCTGACTCGCGGTGTCATTGTACAGCTTGTCAACCAAGCTCCCATGGGGGATCCGATCGAAATTGAAGTGAGAGGATTTCACCTTTCGCTCCGAAAGGCCGAGGCCGCCGTGGTCGAGGTCTGCGTCCTGTAAATTCGCGGAGGAATTTCAGTGAAGAAAACCTACAAAATCGGCCTTATCGGAAATCCGAACTGCGGCAAGACCACTGTCTTCAATGCGCTGACAGGATCACGGCAGCATATCGGCAACTGGCCGGGCGTGACGGTTGAGCGCAAGGCTGGGATATTCAAGCTTGCCGACGGCACGGATGTTGAAGTGGTTGATTTACCGGGAATTTATTCACTGACGTCGAGTAGCGAAGACGAGCGCGTGGCTGTCGAGTATACCTTGGGGGGCGAGGCAGATATTTTCGTCAATGTGATCGATGGGACTAATCTGGAGCGGAATCTCTACCTGACGTTGTTGCTCACCGAGCTTCGGGTTCCGATGATCCACATCGTGACGATGATGGACATGGTGCAGTGCCGCGGGATTAAGATCGACCTTGCCCATTTAGAAAAGCACCTCGGATGCCCTGTTGTCGGTGTGGATGTGCGAAAACCTGCGGGTATTAAGGCATTGATCGGTTCCATCGAATCGGCACTGATTCATCCCGCACAGCCGATCGTGAAGATCGGCTACACAAGCGAGGTTGAAGCAGAGATAGCGGCCTTGTTGCCCTCGTGCAATCCTGTTGCGAAGACCTTCCACGTTAATGATCGCTGGATTGCCATCCGGCTGCTGGAAGGCGATCAGCCTGTGTGCGATAAGGCGATCGCGATGGGTGCGACGACTCTGGTTGCGCTTGAGGCAGCACGATCGCGGATCGTCAAAATTCTCAAGGAGTTCCCCGACGAGTCGCTCGCAAACTCGCGCTATGGTGTGATACAGGGACTCTGCCACGAGGTGGTGACCCATGCCGCGCCGAGGGTGTTTTTTACCCAGAAGGCCGACACGATTGTCCTTAACAAATGGCTCGGCATCCCGTTTTTCCTATTGGTCATGTACGTCGTGTTCTGGATCACTCAGGTTGTCGGCGGTGCATTCATCGGCTTCTTCGATGTCCTCGGCGGGACGCTCTTCGTCGATGGCCCTACCGTGCTGATGGAAAAGATGGGAATGCCTGGTTTCCTCGTTGCGCTTATTGCGAGCGGGCTGGGTGCTGGCTTGCAGACCATGGCGACGTTCCTCCCTCCGATCTTCTTTATGTTCTTCTGCCTCGCCATCTTGGAAGACTCGGGGTACATGGCGCGCGCGGCGTTTGTGATGGACCGATTCATGCGCTGGCTGGGACTTCCCGGCAAGTCCTTTGTGCCCCTGCTCGTGGGGTTCGGGTGCTCGGTGCCGGCCATCATGGCGACGCGGACGCTGGAGAGCAAGCGCGATCGCTTCCTGACGATCTTTATGACGCCCTTTATGTCGTGTGGCGCAAAATTGCCCGTCTACGTGGTGTTCGGTGCGGCGTTCTTCTCCGAAAATCCGGGGAGGCTTGTCTTTATGATCTATCTCGCGGGCATGGTCATGGGTGTGCTCACCGGCCTTATTCTCAAAAAGACGCTTTTCTATGGCGAACCTTCCCATTTCATTATGGAACTGCCGCCCTACCACATGCCGCGCCTGAAGCACATTTTTCTGCATTCTTGGGATCGACTCCATATCTTTATTTTCCGTGCCGGTAAAGTGATCGTGCCCATGGTGCTCATCCTCGGCATGCTCAACACCATTGGAACGGATGGCTCGATTGGCAATAAGGATAGTGAGAAATCCTTGCTTTCAGCCGTCGCTACGGCCTGTACACCCATCTTCGAACCGATGGGCGTTGAGAAGGATAACTGGCCTGCCACCGTTGCCATTTTTACTGGACTGTTTGCCAAGGAAGCGGTGATCGGAACGATGACCAGCCTCTATGGACAAAATAGCACATTAGCAGCTTCTGCGGATGGTATTGATTTGGACGAGCCAGCCTATAGTTTCTGGGGCGGTATCCGCGACGCTTTCGCAACCATTCCGCCGGCCTTCGGTAAAATTTTCAGCGCCTTGGGCGATCCGCTTGGTTTCAGTGATGTTTCGGGCGACGAGGCTGCGGTAGCGGCAACGTTCGACACTGAAACCTCGGTCTTCACGAACATGCGCATCAAGTTTTCGAAGGGTCGCCATCAGGCATTTGCCTATCTGCTATTCATCCTGCTCTATGTGCCTTGCCTTGCTGCGATGGGTGCGGCTTTCCGAGAGCTTGGGCGTTACTACGGCGTAGTGATGATGGTTTACCTCACGGTGCTGGGCTGGTCCATCGCCACGCTCTACTTCCAAATCACGCTGGGCCACAGCATCCTGTGGATTGCCGTTCCGATTCTCTTGCTAGTAGCCATGATCAGTGGATTCGCCGTTATGGGACGGCGTCGGAAGATCCAGTTGATCTAATAACGGACTACGCCTTGGCGGCGTTGTGTTGCTGCGCCTTCCACCAGGCCATACGTTTGGCGATGGTCTCTTCATAGCCCATGTCGCCAGGCTTGTAGTATTCCTTTGAAACGGGAATGTAGTCCTGAGCGACATAATTGTTGTTGAAGTCGTGCGGATATTTATAACCGTCGCCGAGGTCTTTGCCTACGGCTTTCACGTGCACATTGTGCAGGTGTTCCGGCACTTCCATCACGCGCCCAGCATGGATGTCAGACTCTGCCTCACCGATAGCGAGGTAGGCGGCGTTGCTCTTGGGGGCCGTGGCAAGGTACGTCGTGGCCTGAGCTAACGTGATGCGCGCTTCTGGCATACCGATAAACTCCACGGCCTGCATGGCTGCAACGGCGATGGAGATGCCGCGTGGATCAGCGTTGCCGATGTCTTCTGAGGCACTGATCACGAGGCGACGCGCAATGAAGCGCGGATCTTCTCCCGCCACGAGCATCTTGGCAAGCCAGTAAATGGCCGCATGAGGATCCGAACCGCGTATCGATTTGATGAAGGCCGAAATGGTGTTGTAGTGTCCTTCTTCATCCTTGTCGTAATTGAGCATCTTGCGTTGCACGCACTCCTGTGCGACTTCGGTCGTGATGCGACGGATGCCCTCTTCGCCCGGGGGCGTGCTGAGCGCCGCTACCTCGAGCGCATTGAGAGCCTTGCGGGCGTCACCTTCGCAAATCATGGCGATGTGCGCGAGCGCGTCGTCGTCTGCTTCCACATTCATTCCGCCTAGGCCATACTCGGCATCGGCAAGGGCGCGACGCAGCAGCGTCGTGATCTCCGCTTCCGACACGGGCTTCAGTTCGAAGACAAGCGAGCGCGAGGTGAGCGGCGTATTCACGAACATCTGCGGGTTGTGCGTCGTAGCGCCGATGAGCGTAATGCTGCCGTCCTCCACGTAGGGGAGCAACACGTCTTGTTGCGCCTTGTTGAAGCGATGAATTTCGTCGATAAAGAGAATCGTGCCGCGGCCCGTTGCTACCTTGCGCGCGGTCTCCAAAATGACGCGCAACGTCGCGACATTCGACAGCACACCGCTGGCGCGCTGGAAGTGCCGTTTGGTACTCAGCGCGATCACTTCCGCGATGGAGGTCTTGCCGCAGCCCGGAGGGCCATAGAGGATGATGCTGGAAAGACGGTCGGCTTCGATGACGCGTCGGAGGAGCTTGCCCGGCCCGATGATGTGCTGTTGGCCGACGATGTCGTCCATGCACCGTGGGCGCATACGCGCCGCAAGCGGTTGCCGCCCCGAAGGGACGCCGTCACTTGCTGCAAGCTCGAAGAAATCGTCGTTATCCATGTCCATGCGGTTGATTATAGCGGATACTCGGCTTGTATGCTTGTGTTATCTTGTGTTAAACTTGCGGCATGAAAACGAAACCTGAATTTAAGACCTTTTGCGATAAACTACCCGATTTGTTCACCTTCGAAAGCGGTAAGCCCGTGTTAAGTCGGGCGGATTGGGCGGAGCGGCGTAAGGAGCTTCGAGCCATTCTAGAACGTGCCTGTTATGGTGTTATGCCGCCACCTCCGTCGGAATGTCCCGTACTCTGCACACGTGGACATGCCGCCACCTCCGTCGGAATGTCCACGTGTGCAGAGTACGGTTTCTGGCGTTGGCGTGATGGTCTCGGGCGTCCGAGTCGCCGAGGTGACGCAGTATCTCTCGCGACCTTATTCTGACAGCGATTTTGCCATCAACTTTGAACTCTATACACCAACGGGCGATAACGCCCGCCAGCAGTATCCTGTGATCATCTGCGGTGATGGCTGTTGGCAACGGGTTACACCCGACTATGTCGAGCTGGTGACGTCTCGGGGCTATGCGCTTTGCGTCTTCAACCGCTGTGTTGTGGTTCCCGACTTCGTGATGGATCCGAAGCAGCCGGGGCTTACGGTGCCACCGAAGACTTTTCCAGTCCAAGTGCGGTATCCGAACAGCGATTTCGGGGCGATCACGGGGTGGGCGTGGGGCTTTAGTCGCGTGATGGATGCGCTGGAGACGCTTGCGTGCGTGGACACCGGTCGCGTGGCCGTGTGCGGACATTCCCGTGGCGGCAAGGCGTCATTGCTGGCCGGTGCGTTTGACAGACGATTCGCGGCGGTCTTTACCAACGGTTCAGGCTCAGGTGGGGCAGGGAGCTGGATGTTTCAAGCGGAGGGTGCGGAGCCGCTGGGGAGGATTCTCGGGTATTTTCCGACTTGGTTCGGGAGTGCTTTTGCCGCTTATGCCGAACACGAGGAGTTGCTTCCTTTTGACAGCCATTTCCTCAAGGCGCTTTGTGCGCCACGTCCGTTGCTTTCGAGTGATGCGCTAGGCGATTTATGGGCGAATCCTGCTGGGGCATGCATCACTCATGCAGCCGCACGCGAAGTTTATCGCTTCCTCGGGTGTCCCGACTCGTTTGCGGGCATGCATTTCCGAAACGGCGGACATGGTCATCTCATTTCGGACTGGACTGCCATGCTTGATTACTGTGACGCTTGCCTCTACGGGAAGTCCTTGCCTTGGGATCCGCTTTATGTTCCCTACGATGGGTTGCCATCGCCCTTTGAGAAGAAGCCTTCGGTAAGCAGAGGTTAATAATGCAGGTCCTCGACTTAAATGGTGTGTGGAAGCTCCGCGGGCCCGTCGGTGGCGATATTGCCAGTGTCGATGCTGAAGTGCCAGGCGGTGTTCACCCCGCGTTGATTGCTTCTGGATTGATTCCCGATCCCGGCATTGGCGACAATGCGAAAGATCTTACGTGGGTGGGCGAGACGGATTGGACGTTCGAGAGGCCATTCGATGCGGATGCCGCGTTGCTGGCGCATCAGATCATCGATTTAGATTTTGACGGCATCGATACAATCTCAGACGTCTTCGTTAACGACGTGCTTGTGCTTCGGACGGACAACATGTTTCGAAGCTGGAGCGCGGATGTTAAGGATGTGCTCCGCGAGGGAGCCAACGTGTTGCGAGTGGAAATTAAGTCACCGCTACGTTCTCTTGAAGACGGTAAATTGCGCAAAGCTCGCTACGGCTTTGGCTCGGACTACAGCCCGAAGTGCGTGACGGCGGGGGTCTGTCGCCCTGTTCACCTTCGGGCGTGGAACGAGGCTCGAATCTGTGATCTAGGCCTTAGTCAGCGGCATGAAGAGGGAAGCGTGACGCTCCTCATGGGCGGCTGGATCGAAGTGGCGGGGGAGGATTTTAGCGGATTCAAAACGGTGTTCGCAATTCTTTCTCCTGCGGACGAGGAAATCTGGCGCGGCGAGGGCGAAATGCCGGATGGCGGAGATGGTGCGTTCAACGGAAACGTGACGCTTGAGTCGCCGCAGCTTTGGTGGCCACATGGCATGGGAGAACAGCCTCTTTATACGGTCATTACCGTGTTGTGCAATGCGGCCGGAATCGAATTGGAGCGGATCACGCGGCGCATCGGGTTGCGGACGTTGGACGTTGAGACCGACACGGCGGGTGTTGCTCGAATGATGTGCAACGGACGGTTTGTGTTTTTGAAAGGGGGTGTTTGGATTCCCCCTGGTCTGTTCCCTTCGCATGTGATGCCGGACGACTACGTCTTTCTGGTTGGCAGTGCGGTCGAGGCCGAGCTGAATTCGCTACGCATCTGGGATGGCGGAACTTTTGAGGACGAAGCTTTTTGGGATATCTGCGATGAAAACGGTATTATCGTGACCGGCATTGCGGCGATGTTTTCTGATTCGGATGACGATGATGAAGACGATGTGAGCGCGATGTACAGGCCCTTCCATCACGCTTGCCTTCCGGACAGTTTGTTGACAGAGCCCAGCGAAGAAAACGGGCTCAGGATTCTCCGGACGCAAGTTTCCTATCCTCACCCCGACACGCTGGAGGCTTGTGTGTCGGAGAAGGATCGAAACATTACGGGACAGGCCATGGAATCTCGCGTTGCTGGCCGTGGTGGCGCGGCGGGATTGGTTAGTGCGTTAGCGGCCCAATGGCCGTTGCCGTCCAGCTTCCGGGATTGGGTCTGGCTTAGCCAGATCGCGCATGGCGTTGAGGTCTGTGCCGAGATTACGGCCAAGCGCCGCGACCCGGCCTGCAGTGGCGTGATGTGGGAGCCCTTTGCGAGCTGCTGGGCAATCGCCGATGGTTCGTCGATTGATAGTCAGGGACACTGGAAAGCGCTCCAGTACATGGCGCAGTCGGCTTTCGCGACCGTGTTGATTTCGGGCGTGGTTTGCGAGTCTGGTGGCGTCGAAATTTATCTTTCCAACGCGAGCTGCGAGGCCTGCGCGCTCAAGGTTGAGTGGCGGGCCACGACGCTGAGCGGCCTTGTGCTAGACGAAGGGGACGTTGACTGCTGTTGTCCCGGTGGCGAATCGGCGCTTGCCTTACGTCTGAATGTTTCTTCACTCATCGACCAATATTCGCGTGAGGATGTCATGGTGTGGCTGACCGCCGTAGACGACGAAGGTTTTACGCTGTTGAGAAATCATGTGCTGTTTGCTCCGCCTAAGCACGTGGCGCTTGACGATCCGCATGTCGCCGTCGATATCGACGATACGGTGGCATTTGAAGGCGAGGAGGCGTTCAAGGTGACGCTCTCTTCAACAAGCCCCGCGTTCTGGGTGTGGCTTGATATTCCCGGCGAGCAAGCGCAGTTCAGCGATAATTTTATTTGCCTTGAGCCGGACGAGCCCGTGGAAATTTATGTATCACCCGTAAACCGCATGACGCAGTTCTCTTTCCGTAATCGACTTAAAGTTCGCAGCCTCTATGATGTGAAGCGCGGGACTGTTTGAGAGAGGGCGTAGGGCGTAGAGAGAGGGAGAAGCGCGTAGTGCTGGGAGCATAGGCATCTTGCCTGTGCACAGACTCCCTACCCAGCGCGTTCTGTAGACGCGGCGTCCTCGCCGCAATTCATTCCTATTACAAACGCGGCGAGGACGCCGCAATTACAGCAGGGAAGGGACGAGCGTCTGCTCGTCCACCGTAGGGCAAGCGACGGCTTGCCCCTCCTCGGCATCCGCACGCTGCCACGCGGCGCACAAGCTACAGGAATTAGATCCGTCCGATCTGCCTGATCCGTCTGATCTGTCCGATCCGTCCGATCCGACCGATCTGTCCGATCCGACCGATCTGCCCGATCCGACCGATCCGTCCGATCCGTCTGATCCGACTGATCTGCCCGATCTGTCCCAAAAAGGCTCAAAGGTGCGCTCCCGAGAGCGCCTTTTTACAACGGATTCGCAATTTTCTCTCGAAGCGAATCTAATTTGCTTCACCTTTCTTCAATCCAGCCAATTTTAATTTCATCAAAAACCCCTGTAAAAGCGCTCTTTTTAGAGCTTTTTTCAAGCGTTTAAAAATATTTCAAAAAAAAGTGAAAATAGCTATTGACTCAGGGGGTCTGTTTTTGATAAATTCACATCCATGCGAAGCGAACCAAACCGAACGCAACGGGGCAACCTGAAGCGGGGAAAACTTGAGTGAGCGAAACGCATAAAGCGCGCCGGCGGCAACTGGGTACCGGGCGCATGTTCTTTGAAAACGAAACCGCTTAAATAATAGGGCATCGCGCCGCAACTGGAACCATTTCATATGGGATAAGGGTGCGGGAGGCGAGGCCCGACAGTAAAGTAGATTTGTGCTTAGGAATTCAATAGAGAACACGAAACTATGATCAATCGTCCCCATTAGTGGGGAAATGAAAGGTCTGATTTTCAATATTCGGAGAGTTTGATTCTGGCTCAGAACGAACGCTGGCAGCGTGGATGAGGCATGCAAGTCGAACGGTCATTTCTTTGTAGCAATACTAAGGGGTGATAGTGGCGGAAGGGCGAGTAATGC
>JBBQIY010000039.1:0-10347 GCA_038325415.1 Kiritimatiellia bacterium | reverse complement strand
GACAAAATAATTCATGTCCCTGTTCTTGCGACACCACAGAAGAATGGCGAAACTGTGCGTAACATGTTGAGAATCAATGCTGTATTCTGACTCCTGACTTCTGGGTTCTGGGTGGGATTCAACTAAATTGAATCCCACCCGTAAGGCCGCAGACTGCGTTGTGGAACCGAGCGAAGGTATAAACATCATCGTTGTCAGCTCCGCAGCCGGAACATAGGGATGCCACCGGCATCTAGATCTTGCGTCTGGCTTCTTTCGCTCTTATCGATTTCGAGGACGAGGAGGAAATTTTCGCTTTGTGCCACGAAGATTCAGCTTTGTGGCAGGGTCAGCAGCATGAGGTTAACGGCGTTAAAGGTGGCGTGCATGGCGATGCTGGTGAGGAGGGAGCCGGAGCGCAGATAGAGGGTTGCGAAGGCGATACCGAGTAGGCAGAGCGATAGCGTGTTTACGGGGCTGAGATGGAGGAGTCCGAAAAAGAGGGAAGAGACGATTACCGCGAAAAGCGTGCTGCGTTGGCGTTTCAGCACGGAGACGAGAATTCCTCGGTAGAAAACCTCTTCGGCAAAGGGGACGAAGGTGATGGAGATGAGCAGCACAGCGCCGGCGATGGGAAGCGGCGTTTGCTCCAGCATGATTGAACGCATGATGGTCTGAGGCGCTGGCGGTGCGCCTGTGAAATGGGTGATGGCGAGACCCGTGAGGTAGGCAATGGTCAGAGTTGCGGGTACGGCGATGATGCCAAAGATGAGTCCTTGCATGACTTCGCGGACGGGGTCTTGGATTCCGGATAAACATCGAAGTGTGATGCGCTTTTGAACGAGTTTCTTTGTGATGAGCGCAATGGCGAATGCCGCAGGCAGAAGCATGGCTAGCACGTGTGTGACATTGAGGGCGATCGGTTCGTCGAGATCGACCCCAGTGAGGCGTGCGAGAATGCCGCCGGAGACGATGAAGAGGGCGAACAAAACAGCGGCGATGGCATCGGTGTCGTCCCAAACCGTCTGCGTGTTTTCGGCGGCACTCATTTTTTGAGCCGCAAGATTCTTGCTTTGGGGACAGCAGAGCGCAAGGCCGGTTTGGTTCGGAAAACGATGTCAAGCGTCCAGAGGCGGCGTAGCAGAAACAGGGGCAGGGTAAGGAGGGCTCCGAAAAGCGGGTAGTTCAAGATCAGTGCTACGGCGATGGTTCTGCTGAATCCAACCAAGCTTCCAGCCTGAACGAAGAGGATCGCCAGTACGGTGTAGGTGGCGATGAGGAGCAGGAGATAGCGCAAAAACCAGAGTCCGGTGTTACGCAGAGCAACGGCGAAGGCTTTTAAGAACGGGATATCTTCCAAAACGATGTGTGGGGTGACAAAGTCCCAGATATAGTTGATGATAAAACGTTCAACAAGCAGAACTAAGAACAGTTTCGTGAGGATTCCGATGACGAGCTTTAGCGTGATGGCTTGATCGTGCGGAATGGAGGTTAGTTGCATGACCGACAAGGTACCGATGAACAGAAAGAGCAATAAACCGAGGATTCGGATTACGAATATGCCGCGGAAGAGTGTGGCGGCGGGCTTGTCTGCTTCAATCCAGGTTGCGAATATGACATCGTCGGGTCTGTAGAGTCTGGCCAGCAGCATGGTGTTTCCGCGAGCGGAAAACCAAGAACTAATACCATACATGAACAGTATCCACAGCGCGAGACGCACGAAAACCTTCGTATGACCGCCTTTTGCGAACCATGCGGACAACGCGATGGCGGTGACGCGCATGGCTTCGCCGAACGAGACGAGCGTTTTGCCGAGCAAGGCGATTGCTTCCTCGCTTGTCAGCGGTTTGCTTTCCGGTTTTACGGTGGCGTCGTTAAGCCCCTTCCATTTGAAGATTCCGGATTGAGTGACCTCCTGAAGTCCCATCGTTTTGAACTGGCTGGTCGTGGCGCTGTTTTGATCGCTAACCATCAGCCCCATAAAAGGATTCGGATTGGCGAGCATGGTGAGCATGAGACAGAGGGCAAAGAAGAACCAGCGTCGAGGCGAGAACGTCGTAAACAGCAGAATCAGTGTATTGTGCCAAGCGCGTTGCAGCGACGCGAGACAGATCACTTTCTGCGGCGTGTTGTTCTCTGGGATGTTTGCCTCGCCCTTCTGTTCAAAAGGGGACTTCAGTTCGCTCGCGGCGAGAAGGATTTCAATCGCTGGCACGTCTTTCGCTGGCGCGGAGGACGGGATACCCAGGCGAGGGGGCGTCGGTGGCTCTGTGCTGGGCGGTGGCGGGAAGAGCCCGGTCATGGTGGTGGCTTTGCGCCATTCCGTGCCGAAGGAGGATGTCCAAATCAGATCGTTGAGTCCGAGCTTGCCGGATTCCACTGCGGTTCTGAGTTCGCCCCAAGAGAGGGGACCTGTGCGTGTTCCTTGAACCGCGTAATACCATGAAACATTCATAATTGGGACATTTTGTTCTTAGCGTAGAGGATGAGGGGCTCAGAAAGGCGTCCCGTCATGGAGTCTTGAAAAAGGTTTTTCTGGATTCGCTCATTCGGTAGCGAATACAGGAAGAAGCATGCGACGACGATGGCGATTGCGGTCGTGAGCATTGAAACAATTGCGCCGATGATGGCATCGGCAGGCTGTCCTACGATGATGCGGAAGAATTTCTTGGTCAGGAAGTTCACCAAAAGGCCGACAATGGCGGCGACGAGGATGGCACCGACCATGGACAGAACTTTCCAAGGCAATTCGGAACCGGTAAAGATATTCGATTTCAGTAGCGGGTAGAGCAAAAGTATCGTGGCAATACCAGAGGCGAGGGCAAGGAATCTTCCGCATTCTCCGGCGAGGCCTCGGACGGAGCCAGCGATGCAGAACACGACGATCAGGGTGATCGCCGTAGCATCGATGCAACCGGCTGTGGTGATCTGTTCAATCATGGCGATTAAGCTGATGTCCATTAGCATGAGGTTTCCGCTCTCGCATTATTGAGCAGTCTTTGAGTTCGTCGTGAAGATCACGTTGTAATTCGTAAGCATCATGTTGGCGTGCCGTGTGCGTCCGGAGTCTTTAAGTGCTTTGATTAGAGCCTGCATCGCGTCCGGGTTCGATTGATCGAGTAGGAAAGCCTGAAGCGTTAATTTCAATACATCGGTTTTGGTTTTGGAAGTTCTTGCTTTGACGAGCAGTTCGTCAATCTGTGTTTGAAGTTCTTCGGGTCTATTCGCGTTGATTTCATGGAGTGCTTGGATTGCGCGTGATCTTACGGCCTCAAACTTATTGCTATCAGCGTTCTTGATAAAGCGCGAAAAGAGTTCGGCTGCCGTGGTCGGTTTGTTGAAGTGCGATTTCTGCAAGAGGACGGCCATGTTGAAGAGGGCGACAGGATTTTCGCTGTCGGTGTCGAGGGCTTCCTGAAGCAAATCTTGCGCGTATCCGTTATTGCCTCGCTCCATTTCGCAAACAGCGAGTCCAGCGACGAGGTGTGCTTTGCGGTTTACTTTGCTAAAAGCGCGTTCGATGGCTCGGATGGCACCGTCGTAGTCGCCTGCTAGGCGTCGCGTTTCCGCTAAGGCTTCCAGCGCATCCGTGTTGCCGTCTTTGCTGATCTGATCGGATGCATCGAAAGATCGTTCGGCGGCTTTGTAGTCGGCCGCCAGCATTTGTGACATGCCCAAATTATAGAGGATAATGTCGTTATTCGGGTTGAGTTTTACGGCACGCTTCAGGTGACGGGCCGCAACCTTGTAGTCGCCGCCGAGCAGTGCCGTCTGTCCTCGCCCAATTGCTTCTTCAGATGATTCTCGGTTACACCCTGGAAGGGTTGTTAGGACGAGAGAAGCCAAAAAGAGAAAAGCCAGAAGGGCTGGGTGAAAGCGACGTTTTTCAATTGAAAGAGTGCTCATTTCAGGATCCTTACTGATAAAATAAAAACGTTTTAATGGTAGCATGATAGCGTTTGAATGTCTAGACCGAGTGCTAGTGGGCGTATTCGATGCAACGCGTTTCGCGAATAACGGAGACGCGAACCTGACCTGGGTATTGTAGCTCGTTTTGGATACGCGTGCTGAGGTCGTGTGCGAGCAAGGTTGCATCGTTATCCGAAATCTCGGCGGGATCGACGATCACGCGGAGGTCTCGACCTGCCTGGATGGCATAGGCTTTGACGACACCCTTGAATGAGGTTGCCAGCCGTTCGAGTTTCTCGATTCGGTTTACGTAGAGGTGGGTGTTCTCGGATCGGGCACCCGGTCTTGTTGAAGAGATGGCATCAGCAATGGAGGCTAAAAGCGCATAGACCGTGACGTTCTCAACCTCTCCATGGTGGCCTGCCACGCCATCGGTGACCTCTTCGGTTTCGCCACATTGGCGGAGGAAGTCGGCTCCGATCTTGGCGTGAGGTCCCTCGATTTCGTGGTCGAGCCCTTTCCCGATATCGTGTAAGAGCCCAATTCTTCGGGCGACGGCAGGATCGAGCTTGATTTCCGAGGCAATCATACCAGCCAGAGCCGCTACTTCGCAGGAGTGTTGAAGCACGTTCTGCGAGAAACTGGTTCGGAACTTCAGCCTGCCGAGCTTGTTGAGAATCCGGTTGTCGACAATGTTTAGATTCAGATCTGAGCAGGCTTTGCCGCCAATTTCTGAAAGGGTCTTATCTAAGTTGGCTTCAACGGCTGCGACGACCTCTTCGATTCGAGCTGGTTGGATGCGACCGCTGGCAACGAGATCTTCGAGGGCGAGGGCTGCGATTTCGCGGCGCAACGGATCGAAGCTGGAGATGACGACGGTTTCGGGCGTATCGTCGATGATGATGGAGACGCCCGTTGCTGCTTCGAGTGTGCGGATATTGCGCCCTTCACGACCAATGATGCGTCCCTTGACGTCTTCGCCTGACACGGTGACGGTGCGGGTCATCGTTTCGGAGGCGTGGGAGCCAGCAAACCGTTGCATGGAAGAGAGCAGGAGGTTCCGAGATTCCTTCTCTGCGGTTTCCGTTGCTTCCTCTTTGTGGCGGCGGATGAATGTGCCCATCTCCCCTTGAATTTCGATTTTTGCGTGCTCAACAATATCTTTTCTGGCCTCGTCACGGGTCATGCCAGAAAGTTTTGCAAGCCGTGTTTCTGCTTCGTTTAAATCTTCGTGTGCTTTTTTCTCACGAGCCTTAACGGTTGACTCTGAAGATTCCAGAGCCTTTGATTTCGTCTCGATGGTCGACTCTTTTCTGTCGAGGACGTCTGCCTTTCGGTCGAGGTTGTCTTCACGCTGCGCCAAGACTTCCTCGCGCTTGTTTAGAGCCGTCATCGTGTCGTTGACGTGTTTGCGTTGTTCCTTGACAGTTTGTTCGAAGGATTCGCGAGCCTTGAGCACCTCCGTGCGGGCTTGAATTTCCGCTTCGCGAACGATTCCCTTTGCTTCGCGGTCGGCGTCGGCCAGTTTAGTGCCGGAGGTTTTGCCGAGCGAGGAGACGGTTTTCTTGATGAGTAACGAGCGGATCCAGAAGCCGATTGCGATTCCAAGGATCAGCCCGACGAGTGCGGACGTAATGATTTGTGGCATGTGTTAACTTTTTGTTTCGTGTGAATAAACGGCCGACGAAGTCGGTCGAGTGGGTGTAAGAATCAGGTTTCGATTATCCGCTTTAAGCGCGTTTTACACAAGCGAAAAACGAATGGAAAAACGAATGGACTACGGCATACGTTATGCAACGGAGATTATGCAACGGATTTATAGACAGGCCAGCACGGTTATGATAGAATCCGGCACTCAAAATACCTTGCCCATTGGCTCGGCTAATGTTTAGCCGCCTCAACGGTTTACGGGCGGGATGGGATCAGGGCTGGAACGGCAAAATGAGCAATTTATTTTTTAAAATTTTCGGAACCAAACATTCGCGTGACATTAAAAAACTTCGCCCCTTCGTCGAAGTCATCAACCGTTTCGATGAGGAATATCAAGCACTTTCGGATGAACAATTACGCGCGAAGACAGAGGAGTTTAAGCTGCGGGTGAAAGGTGGCGAAACCATCGACGATATTTTGTGCGAGGCATTCGCGGCAGTCAAAAATGCCTGTCGTCGGCTTTGCGGGACTGAGGCCGAGGTTTGTGGTCGCAATCTGAAGTGGGACATGGTTCCTTTCGATGTTCAGCTCATGGGCGGCGTCGTGTTACACAAAGGCAAGATCGCCGAGATGCAAACCGGTGAGGGCAAGACGCTCGTGGCGACGTTGCCACTTTACCTCAACGCGCTTTCTGGACAAAACGTTCAACTCGTCACGGTTAACGACTATCTTGCCCTCCGTGACTCGGAGTGGATGGGGCGCGTCTTCCGCTGGCTGGGGCTTACGGTCGGTTGCATCCAGAACACCATGGGGCCGATGCAGCGTCGTGAACAATATGCCTGCGATATTACGTACGGCACGAATGCTGAGTTTGGCTTCGACTATCTGCGTGACAATGGCATGGCCACTGACGTGCGTGAACAAGTCCAGCGCGGCCATTTCTTTGCCATTATCGACGAAGTCGACTCGATTCTCATCGACGAAGCTCGGACGCCGCTCATCATTTCAGGCCCTGCAGCGGTCTCGACTCAGAAGTATTCTGAACTGAAGCCCAAAGTTGATAAGCTGTACCGTCGTCAACAAGCTCTCGTTGGGGACATGATGGCTTCAGTCAAGAAGGCGATCGCTGCCGACGAGACCGATAAAGCGCGTAAGCTGCTCTACCAGATCTACCATGGCATGCCGAAAAGTCCGCAATTTATGCAGATGCTCGAGGATGCATCGGTTCGGAAGTTGCATGAAGACGTCGAGAGCATGTTGCTGACGGAGATGCACAAGGAGGAGGCGCGTAGCTTCCGCGAAGAGCTGTTCTTTACTATCGACGAACGGACGCGCGATGCCGCACTCACGGATCGAGGCTGCGCCGAGCTGAATCCCTCTGACCCCGAGATGTTCCTGATCCCTGATATCGCGACTGAAATGGCGGCCATTGACGCGGAGGGCCTTCCCAAAGAAGAGAGCAACAAGAAACGCCTGGAAATTCAGGAAAATTTCGCCGAACGCAGCGAACGGATTCACAACGTCGACCAGCTCCTCAAAGCCTACTGTCTTTATGAAAAGGACACGGACTACGTCGTCATGGAGAACAAGGTTCTCATCGTCGATGAATTTACGGGTCGTATTCTGCCCGGCAGGCGTTGGTCTGACGGACTTCATCAAGCGGTTGAGGCGAAGGAAGATGTCGAAATCGAACGCGAAACGCAGACGCTTGCCACGATTACGATCCAGAACTATTTCCGCATGTACAAGAAGCTCGCGGGCATGACAGGTACGGCGGAGACGGAGGCGGGGGAATTTAACGACATCTATAAACTTGATGTTGTGGTGATTCCCACGAACCGACCGGTTCGGCGCGTGGACGCCAATGACGTGATGTATCGCACACAGCGCGAGAAGTACAAGGCGGTCATTGATGATGTGACCGAATGCTACCGGAATGGGCAACCCGTTCTGATCGGAACGGTGGCCGTCGAAACCTCCGAAATTCTTAGTCGCAAGTTCCGCGAGGTCGGCATCCCGCACAACGTTCTGAACGCCAAGAATCATGCACGCGAAGCAGAAATTGTCTCGCTGGCAGGCCAGAAGGGTGCGGTCACGATCGCCACGAACATGGCAGGACGTGGAACCGACATCAAGCTTGGCGAGGGCGTGCTCTGGATTGAACGCCCCGTCGTCCTGTCGCAGACGCGCCTCGAGGATAAACCTGAAGGCAGTGCGAAGACGTTGCGTGAACTCCTTCAGGATAAGCCTTGCGGACTGCATGTGATCGGCTCCGAGCGGCACGAATCCCGCCGGATCGACCGCCAGTTACGTGGCCGTTGCGCACGTCAGGGCGATCCGGGTTCATCACGCTTCTATGTATCGCTTGAAGATACGCTCATGCGTCTCTTCGGCTCGGATCGCATTTCCGGAATCATGACGCGCCTCGGCATGCAGGAGGGCGACCCGATCGAGCACAGTTGGCTGAACCGCTCCATTGAAACGGCCCAGCGCCGTGTTGAGCAACATAACTTTTCGATCCGCAAGCGCACGCTCGAGTACGATGACGTCATGAACAAGCAGCGTGAGGTTGTGTACAACTTCCGTTCCAGCGTTCTGGCAAATCCCGACGTGCACGGCTACGTGCTTGATGTTATTCACGATCTCGTGCTCACGCAGAGTGAAGGCTTCATGATGACGGAACGAGATTCAAACCCCGCAGATTTCGCCGAATGGATTCTCAGCATTTTCCCGGTTCCTGTGACCGTAGAAGAACTGAAAAGCTATGCGGGCAAGCCCGACGACGCGGCCGTGTTCGTATTTAAGCAAATTGAGGACGCTTACGAAATTAAGTGCGCGATGGAAGACCCCGCGATGCTCGTCAACATGGAGCGCTACGTGATGTTGCATTGCATCGACACGGAATGGCAGCAATATCTGCGTTCCATGGATGAACTCCGCGATGCGGTACGTCTACGCGCCTACGGACAGCGCGATCCGCTTGTGGAATACAAACGTGAAGCGTTTACCCTCTTTGAGGATCTCATGTCGCGGATCAAGGTCACCATTTCAACCGGTGTTTTCCGCTCGTCAACTTCCTTAGAGTCCATGCAGAATTTCATGGCGCAACTTCGCCGTCCGCGCCGTGTGCAGACGACCCATGCCGAGGTTTCGCTTCTCGCCAAGGCGGCACCCGTTGCAGCTCCGCAGGTGAATGCGAAGAAGGAAGACGCCACGTTCAACAAGGCGATGGAACGAGCTGAGGCCGCGACAAGGAGTCAGCCGAGCCAACCCGATGGCACACCCGCGCAACCGATTGTCCGCGAAGAGCAGAAGATTGGTCGTAACGATCCTTGCCACTGTGGCTCTGGCAAGAAGTATAAGAAATGTTGCGGACAATTCGAATAAGTAGGCACTGGGAGCATAGGCATCCTGCCTATGTATTCCAGCTACGCCTACTATTCATTTCTGATTCTAGGTCGTTCTTCTTCAGAAGATTATTCCATTGAAGATAATGAAAAGGCCTTGATTCGTACTACCGGCGCTCCCAAAAGAAGATGGAAAAACAAGAAAGCACCCCTGATCGAAACGATGCGCTTTAATAAGCGATGTTCCTTCGACGATGCGAAGACATACTATCAAGATTTGGAAAGTGGTGAAAAACAACCGTAACTCCAAGAGATAAGGATTCATGATGAGAAGCTATACAATATCTACGCCGACATGGGATTTTCCGCTTGATCGTCCCCATTTGGGTATTCTGATTGGCAACGGCAATGTGGGGGGCATGATCTGGGGCGGCGGTAACACGTTGAAGGTGACGCTGGGTCGTCCCGACTTCTGGGATCACCGTGGCGGTGTGAGTTTCAGTCCGGAACAGACTTATTCGAAAATCCGTCAGACACTTGAGGCAAAGGACGAAACGGGGTTGAAGGATCTGTTCCCTGGTGGAAGTCTGAGGCCGACGATTGTTCCAGTTGGGCGCATCGAGTTTGATTTGGGCAAGGGCGTTGTCCTGACATCGGCTTCCCTTAATCTGGCGACGGGCGTTGCCACGATCAAGGGGGTGAAGCGCAGGACTGAATTTACGATCAAGGCGGTCATCGGCGTTGAGGATGGGGTCGTCGGTCTGACATGGCCGGCTGAGCTGATTCCGGCGTCTCGCATGGTGCCGGCGTGGGATTCGATCCGGCCGACGTTTGAAGCGCGTGGGCTTCAGGCACCGATGTGCTTCTCGGGTGGCGACTTCGGGGGCTGGGTGCAGACTCTGCCACAGGATCCGGCATGCTGCTGCGCATGGGCGACCGAAGGCCGAACCTCCGTCATCACGGTATTCCGCACGAAGCATGGCGATGACGACGACAAGGTTGTGGCAGAGGCGGAGGCCGAACTGACTCGCGCCTCTGAGCGGGGGGTTGCAAAGATCGCTTCGGAGTCATCGCTCTGGTGGAAGGCGTACTGGAAGGATGTCCCTGTCATTGCGGTGCCGAACCCGACTTTGAAGTTGCTGCATGACTACGGCATGTACAAGTTCGGCTGTGCGTCACGTCCCGGTGCGACGCCTTGCACACTTCAGGGGCCGTGGATCGAAGATTATCAGTTTCCACCGTGGTCAAACGATTATCATTTCAATATCAACGTGCAGATGTGCTATTGGCCGGCCTATCATGGCAACCAGCTTTCGCACTTGATGCCGCTGTTCAAGATGATACGGGGCTGGCTGCCGCTGCTGCGTGAAAATGCAAAGAGTTTCATTGGCGTGGAAGACGGCTATATGCTACCGCATGCGGTCGATGACCGCTGCCGCTGCATGGGCAATTTCTGGACGGG
>JBBQIY010000038.1:0-10471 GCA_038325415.1 Kiritimatiellia bacterium | reverse complement strand
AATTCAGAAGGCATCACGCCGCTGGCGACCTTGGCACTGACGTCCTTGTCTTCAATCAACTCGTAGAAGTAGCAGACGTCAAAAACCCACTGATCCATCTTGTATCCGGCGCCGATGGCGAAGATATGACGGTCGTCGGCGGGAATGATGTAGTCGAGGTTCTTATCGTTGAACGGGGACTCGTCGTAAGTGTAGGAAGCGCGCAGGGTGACTGCTTCATCGTAGTCGTAGGTCATGCCGAGGGTATAGCGCCATACATCATTCCAGTCTTTCTCGGAAACGCTCTGGGTTTTGCTGGGGAGGATCGGTTCGTAGAAGTCGATCTTCAGTTCGTCGTACGTACTCCACGCCGTATACGTGAGACCAAGACCCACGGTGAGTTTGTCGGTGACATCGTAGGTGACCGCCGACATAACCATGTCTGGGAGGGTGACCTTGCCGGCGATGCTCGTGTCGTTGAAGAAGCCGGGCATCATGGCTGCGACGGGGGCTGGCTTGGTGTACTCAGCCTTGCCGTGGCAGACTTGCTCGATGCGGCTGTGGTAAGCGATACCTAGATTGACCTTGTCCACCGGATTCATCATCACGCCCAAGTCGATGCCGACGCCGACGTCGTCTGCTGACAGTTCTTGATCGATATCGTAGGGCGAGTAGGATGGATCGTTGTAGTCGCGGAGCTTCGCGATTCCAGCGGCATCGATCTTCTGTTTGAGGGTGATGTCAAAATACTGGATGGAAAGTCCGCCGGAAAGCGAAATCCAATCCGCAACCTTCCAGGCAACAACGGGGCTGACATTGAAGGAAGTGATTTCAGCGGAGAAACTATTGTAACGTCCGAACCATTCATCATTGAAGTGGGAGCCGAGACCGAAACGTGTGTAAAGGCCAAGTCCTAACCACCAGTCGTCATTAAGTTGGTGCGTGGCGTAAGCATGGGGGATCGGCCAGACATTCTCTTTGCCGTCTTGGCTGTATTTTTCGCCTGTGTACGGATTCGTTCCTTCGACGGTTGCCTTCGGGGCTACAGCGATGAGACCGACCTGAATTTGCGTTCCTGGAACTGACGTGATTCCTGCCGGGTTAAGATAGAGAGAACCCGGCTCCCCGCCTTTGGCAGTTCCGTACGTTGAATCGGCATTTCCAGCCGCTGAGCCCTGATAGAGGGCGAAGCCCGAGCCCAACGAAGTTGAAGCGGAAGCGGTAACAAGACAGAGTAGCGATGCTTTGAGCAGGTCAGTTTTTTTCATTATTTTTTAGTTTTGTTGAAGGTAGCTGCTTGTTTAAAACAACGCATTAGCACTGTACGCGACAAAATATAACAGATGCGTTTAAAAAAATGTAGTGGGCCTTTTAAAATAGTGTAAAACAATCGATTTAAACATGTGCTTAGTTTGGTTTGTCCGATTGTCCATGGTCTATGGACTATCGTCCTCTCTGTCCCGTTCTTTGCGAAGAAGTTTTTACCGCAAGGTTCGCAAGGGTTTCGTTAAGGGCGCGAAGGAATAACTGCGTGGCGGAGGATCTGCTTGAGTGGAGTTGCTCAAAACGGCGATCTCTATACTGAGTTCAGCGAGCGGCTGACAGAAGTCGACCGCCTGACCGACAGGATCGGCTGGGGATTTGGTGATTATGTTGGCGATGTGGTCTCAGAACTGGCGGACAAAGCAAATTATCGAGCATCGCCACCGGGACTTGTAGATCCAGAACCATAGAAGCATAACCAAGCTTTATGAAAAACAAAATAACTTACACGGATGAATTTATGGGTAAGGTTCGGGTTGTAACGGACTTCCTCCCGTCACCTGAGCAACTGGCATTCAAAGAAGAAAAGGTCAAGGTCACCATTTCGTTGAGCAAGACGAGTCTGGATTTTTTCAAAGAACAAGCAGCCTTACATCAGACAGCCTACCAGAAAAGGATTCGGAATCTATTGGATGCGTATGCCGTTCGAAACATGGAATGATCCCTTACAGTGCCGAGCAATAGAATTAAAGGGTGGAGAATGCGAGATGAGTTTCACAAGAGAGTGAAACAAATCTGCATCAAGATATTTTCTTCTCTGGCGTCCAGAATCACATATTCGAATATGTGATTCTGAGCCTCATTCGGGCTTCTCTAGAAACAGATTTGCTGTGTTGGTGAAGTTGACGCAGCCTGGGCGGCTTTCGCTGCCAGTCATGGGTTCTCCTGCATAGATGACCGTTGATGAAAGCACGGCGGAAACTTTTTCACGGAATTTTATCATGTTCTTTCCGAATTCCGGATTCCACGTTCTGGACGATTTGATTTCAAAGGCATGTAGTTGGCGCGCATGATCCAATAGCAAGTCGATTTCAAGACCGCTACTATCTTTGAAGTAGTATAAATCCGGTGGTAGCCCCGCGTTGTAACGTGCCTTGAGCGCCTCGAGCACAACAAGGTTCTCGAAAAGACCACCAACAAGCGGATCTCTGGCGATTTGACCGAGATTTTCAATCCGAAGAAGGTAAGCAGCTAGACCGACATCTGTAAAGTAGATTTTTGGGGACTTGATAAGTCGTTTTCCGAAATTGTTGTAGTAGGGATGGAGCTTGAACACGATATAACTCGCTTCGAGTACAGATAGCCATGAGGCCAGGGTAGGGGACGAGACGCCGATGTCGTTTGACATGCTTTCGAGATTGACCACTTGTCCCACACGCCCCGCGAGAAGGCGTACGAATATTTCAAAAGCGTTCTGATCTTTCACGTTGATGAGTTGCCTGACGTCTTGTTCTACGTAGGTTCGGTAGTAGTTCTCATACAGCAAGGTAGGTGGGATTGATTCGTCGTAAATTCTGGGCATGAATCCCTTGAACAGGCATTCGTCTCTATCCATTGAAAATCCGGCGTTAGCTAGTTCGGGCAACGAGAGTGGAAGAAGTGTCAGCAAGGCTGTGCGCCCTGCCAACGACTGGGTGACTTTTGCATGGAGGAGCGGCTGATGCGATCCCGTCAAAATGTATTGACCATTCGCTTTGCGCTCGTCTACGAAAACTTGGATATAGCTCAGGAGGTCTGGGGCATGCTGTACTTCATCAATGATCAAAGGTGCCGGATAATTTACAAAAAAAGTTTGCGGGTCTTCGAGTGCAAGTTGTCGAACTGTCGGCAATTCGAGGTTAGCGTATGAATAGCTTTTGAACGTGTTACGAGCCAGCGTTGTCTTGCCCGACTGTCGAGGCCCGAGGATCGTGACAACAGGGAAAAAGGTCGCAAGCTTTTTCAAGTGAGGGGTAATATTTCGATAGATCATCGCTGTTCTCCTATGTAAATTCGAGGATATCATACCCTTAAACCGCACGGAATTAAAATTCAACTTTAAATTCCTCTAAATTCAAGATTTGATTTACCATCTGTCTCGAATGGCACTAACTTAAGCGCCGTTCCAATCTTAATCCTAATCCTATTCCGTTCCATCAGAGAGACTAAAATTACGAGTACGATTAGGAACACCGCTTAATCACTAAGTTAGGGCCATTCCTGTCTGCGTCTTGTCTTTTTGCGTGGAGTACTCCAAACAAAAGCCAGAAGCCCCCAGTCATACGAATTTTCTAATCTTGAACAGAATGTCAAGATTACATAAATGTCTTTACGTGCGGATACGCGGAGAGGCAAGCGTCGCTTGCCCTACGGTGGACAAGCAGACGCTCGTCCTTCCCGAGGATCCGTGGCGACGTGTTAACTCCGCCGCACGCAACCGTTCCACCGTAATCTGGACTTTGCTGAGACAAGATTACAATATTGACACCCTACGAGGAGGTCGCAGGTTCTGAATTCTGACTCCTTGATTCTGAATCCTGTGCGATGCAGCTATTTGCAATCGCACGCCTTAAACATCTTTCTTGAACTATTAGGGAATAAAAGGTACTTTAGTTGGTCTCAGAGGAGATATTATGTTTTCGGTTTTTCTAAAGTCAAAGTTGCACCATCTTACCGTGACGTCTGCGGAGTTGAACTACCAAGGTAGTCTGACTCTGGATCTGGACTTTATGGATATGGTGGGGCTTCGGCAGTACGAGAAGATTCTCATCGCGAATTTAGACAATGGTGAGCGTTTCGAAACGTATGCGATCGCCGGCGAACGCGGATCGAAGGTCTGCTGCCTCAATGGAGCCACCGCCCATAAGGGTAAGGTTGGCGACCAAGTGATTGTTTTTTCATTCTGCTTCCTATCGGATCAGGAAGTGGAGACACACAAGCCGCGGATTGCCGTTTTCGGCGACGATAACACGGTTCTCCGTAAAAGTCTGATTTGAGCCGCTATGAGCTGTGAACTGGATTATTTCGACTGGAGTATGTGGAAACCCATGGAGGAGGCAACGCTTCTGTTTGCGTTTGATGACAAAGGACGTGTTCTCTTAATTCATAAGAAGCGTGGACTCGGAAAAGGCAAGATCAATGGTCCTGGGGGAAGGCTTGAACCGGGTGAGACTCCCGTTCAGGCAGCAGTTCGCGAAACGTCGGAGGAGGTTGGACTTGAAGTTCTCGATCCTCAGTTTTGTGGAACGTTGCATTTTCATTTTACGGATGGTTACAACTTGACGGGCTATGTCTACAAAGCCTATCGTTGGCTCGGTGATCCCTTTGAGACTGACGAGGCGTTGCCGGAGTGGTTTTCTGTGGACGCAATTCCCTATGAGCGAATGTGGGCCGATGACCGTCACTGGTTCCCCCTTCTTTTGGCGGGGACTATCTTTGTAGGCAGGTTTATCTTCGACGGCGAAACGATGCTTTCAAAATCAATTGAAACGAGTGGAATATAGTTAAGGAGCGAAACAATGCAGGTAGTCATAAGTTCGATCAAAGTTCCTGAGAGAATTCGCAAGGAAACGGGTCATCTCGAACCGCTAATGGAAAGTTTGAGTCGATGCGGACAACTCAACCCGATCACGATCACCCGCGAGCTTGAACTGATTGCGGGATTCCGTCGTCTTTCCGCCGCGCAGCGTCTCGGTTGGAAGATGATCGATGCGACCATCGTCGACGGTCTTTCGGAAGAACACCGCCTTGAAATGGAGATGGGAGAGAACCTCTACCGTAAAGATTTCACTCCGGACGAATTGCTTGCGGGAGTCAAACGGCTGGATGCCTTGCGGAATCCTAAGTTTGGAACTCGGATGAAAAAGGCATTCAAAAGCATTCTCGGTAAACTCGCCTTCTGGAAGCACAGTCCCAAGGCTTCTGAGAACTCGACAGACGTCACCCCAGCGACAAAGCAGATTGAATCAAAACGACCTGCCACTGATGATTCCGGGGATTACGGGATCTGATGAAACACACGGCGGCACTTCGCACGGAGCGGCTGATCGGACGCGAGTGCTGTGACCGTCTCGCGGCCGCACATGTGATCGTCGTGGGCATTGGCGGCGTAGGTTCGTATGCCACTGAAGCGCTGGCTCGTGGCGGAGTGGGGACTCTGACACTCGTGGACTTCGATGTGGTGTCGGAGTCGAATATTAACCGTCAACTCGTGGCCCTCACTTCGACCATCGGAAGGCTGAAGACTGACGTGATGCGTGAGCGAATTCTCGATATCAATCCAGAAGCCACCGTTCAGGTGGTTCACTTGAAGTATTCGGCGGAGACCGCCGATCAGCTTGCACTCAGCACGTGCGACTACATTGTTGATGCCATCGACATGGTGCCGGCCAAGGTAGAGCTGATTGTCCAAGCCAAAAACGCCGGAAAGCCCGTCATCAGTTCCATGGGTGCGGGCAATAAGCTTGATCCTTCACGATTCATCGTGACAGACCTCTTCGACACTGCGAATTGTCCGCTGGCGCGGATCATGCGCAAGAAGCTTCGCAAGCGCGGAGTGGACTCGCTCGAGGTCGTATTCTCACCGGAGACGCCGCGCGAAACGGCCTCCGAAGCGTTAGAAGCGTCGGAGTCTGCGTCGAAGAAGCTCGTCACCGGTAGCATTTCTTTCGTGCCCTCCGTGGCGGGGTTGATGATGGCGGGCGTCGTCATCAGGCGCATCGCTGGAGTTTAGCCTATGGATCCCTTATCGTATTCCTTTGTGGCTGCGGCTTTTGCCTCGTGCTTTGCGGAACAGTTCTTGCATGAGCCGTTCGGTGTTGCAGGTACGATGTTGCTGGCTGTTTTTGCTGTGCTCTTGCCTGAATTGTTACAAGGGTTTGTCGTACTTCCACGCTTCAAGCCGGAGGTGACGATCACAGCCGATCCGCTCCAGCCAGATGCGAAGACGGTGGCGGGCGGAATCAAGGAGGCCATGCGGCATTGTCTTTCTATTCAGCGTCCTGTGTCCGTCCTCGTTTCGCGTGTGCCGGGATACGTCGTTGAAATCGCTCTCAATGCCGTCAGGGAACGTTGCTTTGTTGAGGTTTTTTGCGAAACGGATTCGCTGAGTGTGAGCAAGAGTCAGGCGGCTTTGCCATCGTTTGCGTCTGGTCTTGAGCAAGCGTATTTTCAATTAACGGGGAGCGGTGAGAATCTGCGACTTATTCTGATGTCGAACAAGCTTGGAGGCGATTCCATCCGCTATGTCGCACCGCGCGTTTCCACGTATGCTTTGTTGATTTTTGGGGGCATCCTATTTCTTGCCGCGTTGTTTCTTGCTGGAGTGCTGACCGCCTGCATTGCTGTGCTTCCTTTTTTGTTGCTCCGGCTTTGTGTTGGGTTCCGAAAAGGACCCCGCGCAGCGTTCCCGATCACCGAGGCGAGTCCCGAAAAAAAGACATTTATTTTGACAACGGCGTCTTCTGCCGTGATACTATTGAACTTGTGGCGGTTTGGCATGTTATAGGTTCTGTTTTAGAATCAGGAGTTTACGATGATTGACGATGAGAGAGTCGGACGTATTTTTGCAAGGCGATCTTATGGCATCAAGCCAGGGCTCGACACGACGCGTGCGCTTCTAGCCGAGCTGGGAAATCCAGAGGCAAACCTGAAGATCGTCCATGTGGCCGGAACCAATGGCAAAGGATCCGTTTCCACACTTGTGGCTTCCGTGCTGGCGTGTTCGGGATTGAAGACGGGGCTTTACACGTCACCGCACTTGGTGCGGCTCAATGAGCGCTTTAAGATCAACGGCGTCGACATTGAAGACAAAGAGTTGGAGCCGCTTCTTGAGGAGATCGAAGATGCTGCGCTCCGTGTTGAAAAATGTGGCGGGGGCGTACCGACGTTTTTTGAATGTATGACAGCATTGGGCGTCCTATGGTTTGTTCGAAGCGGAGTCCATATCGCCGTTGCAGAGGTGGGCATGGGCGGTCGCCTTGACGCGACGAATGTGCTTTCACCGCTCGTTAGCGTGGTGACGCGCATTGGCCTCGATCATCAGGAGTACCTCGGTGACACGATTGCGCTCATCGCGGCGGAAAAGGCGGGCATCATCAAGCCGGGCGTACCTGTGGTGTGCGCGGCGATGCCCGAAGAGGCACTCGCCGTCGTGGCCGCCAAAGCAGCAGCGGTCGGAACGTATGTGGTGAAGTCGTGGGAGCGGGTTACCGTGGGAAGGATTTCGGGTAACCTGCGCGGGCAAAAAGTTTCGATTGAAAGTTCGTATGATGACTATGGTACCGTGAACCTGAAGCTCGCCGCCTCGTATCAACTGGAGAACGTCGCTACAGCGGTGGCAACCATCGAGGTGCTGCAACAGGTTCTCAGTGTTGACTTCGGACGCAAGACGCTCGTTAAGGGGTTGTCTTCGGCAGAATGGATGGGACGCTTCCAGTGCATTGGTGAACAGCCCGACGTAGTTCTTGACGGCGCTCACAATCCTGATGGCGCGGTCGCTCTTGTGAAGGCCCTCGCTGATGCGAAGTGCGGAAAAAAGATACGCTTTGTTGTGGGGCAGTGTGCGGACAAAGACTCGGATGGGTTTTTCAAAACGATTGCCGGAATTTGTGGCAGAGTCTGGACTGTGCCCCTGCGCAATTCACGATCAGCGACACCCCAGCGTCTTGTCGAACATGCGGCTCGCTACGGTCTTGATGCAACGGCATGTCATTCGGTTGCAGAGGGTATTGCGGCGGCGAAGGCGGATGCGGTGGAGAACGGTACTCCTGTCGTTATCTGCGGCTCGCTTTTCCTTGTTGGAGAAGTACTGGAGCGCGAAAGGTTTTAGACAAGATTAACCGGATGTAGTGTGAGAGGATTATGAATTACAAATTACGAATTACGAATTATTAATTTTAGACCCCTGATGGTCTATGGTCGATGGTCTATAGTCCTGCTTTCCCCTGGGAGTACTGGGAACACTGGGAGTACTGGGAATGCTAGGAGTATTGAGAGGATCGTGAGTGCCGGTGGAAGTGGATGGTTTCGCTCCTGCATGCGGCGGCAAACATTTTTCCTTTGAATCCACTTTGTGCTAAATTTTTTTTCAAAGTCTAGATGGTCTGGTAAGGCGTTCGTTTTAACAGAGCAGAGGGATGTATCACTGGGAGAACAGGCATCTTGCCTGTTTGCGTACTTGAGGCTCGTCCTCCCCCGAATGAGCCGAAATGGCGTCTACGCGAGATGACAGCGTTCGCAACATAAGTCGCGAACTTTGGCGAACGCTAATGTGTGGATCGAGGACGAGGACGAGAACCGCGCTGCTGAGGACGAGAAGAATCGACAGACTTAAGCGAAAATAGCCCAGATGAGGTCAAGAATTAGAATTGAATTGCGTCGGGGTAGTCTGGCGGGATTTCGAGATACCGCGCGATGGATGCGCCAATCTTCGAGAAGACTGGGGCAGCAACGGTGCCGCCATGGTAGTTAGGCTTGGGGGCATCGAGCGCCACGAGGATGGTTACCCGAGGATTGGCGGCAGGGAAGAAGCCGACGAAGGAGGCGGTGTAATCCGTTGTTGAATAGCGACCGCCCACGGGGATTTGCGCCGTGCCAGTCTTTCCGGCAACGGCATAGCCAGGAATGTTCGCACGTCGGCCTGTGCCTCCTATTTGCGTTACGGTACTCAGCATAAACGAGGCGTCTTCGGCGGTCTTCTCCGTGAAAGCATGCCCGAGAGGGATTGGGTGGCTTTGAAGCAGGACTTCTCCGTTTGGCGCAACAATTTTGTCGATGACGTAGGGCTTCATGCGCAGTCCTTTGTTGGCGATCGCGCTGTAAAGGGACACCATCTGCATGCCGGTAACCGAAATGCCTTGACCGATCGCGATTCGGATGGCTTGCACCTCAGACCAACTTTTAGAGGAGGAGAGAATGCCACTGCTTTCACCCGTCAATTCGATTCCCGACTTCCGACCGAAGTCGAATGCTTTCAGATATTCCTCGAACTTCTGTCGACCGAGAGCCATGGCGACGCGCGAGGCGGCGCGGTTGCTCGATTTCTGCGTGGCGACGGTGAGGGTGATGTTGCCTTGAACGTGATCCTGTAACGATCTCCCCGCATAGAGGCCCGGATCGACATTAATTATGGAGTTTGTTTTGAAGAGGTTTTCGTTGAGACCGGCGGCGAAGGTCAGCGCCTTCATGGTGGAGCCCGGCTCGTAGTTCATGAAAATTGCGCGGTTCCATTTGTCCTCAGGATGGCAGGAGCCGTACTGCTCCGGGTCGAAGTTCGGGCGTGAGGCCATGGCGAGTATTTCGCCGGTGTGCGGATCTTGAACGATAGCCCACGCCGATCGAGCACTCGTCTCGATCATCGCTTCGTCGAGTGCGATTTCTACGTAATACTGGATGTTACGATCAAGCGTGAGGAACACGTCTGAACCATTGATGGGCAGGACTTTTTCCTCACGCTTGGAGGCGATTTCGCGCCTCTTCGCGCTTGCGACGCCTTTGATGTATCCGTCCGTGCCGGTCAGATACTTGTCCATTTTGAGTTCAATACCGTCCAAGGCTTCGCCAACGGAGTTGACGACCCCGACCACATGGCACATGTGGCTACCGACGGGATAGTTTCGCTTGGTAACAATTTCCTTGCCTACGCAGCGCTTGAGGAAGATGTTCGTTGAAATAGCATCGATGGTCTCCCGATTGATGGTCTGCCCGATCGGGTGGTATCGTCCTTTGTTGCTGGAAAGAGCGAGAAAAACCTTGTCCTCGTCAAATTCATTGAACTGAGCGAGCTGGCGCATGACCGCGGGTTTCTGGTCTTCGGTTAGTCCCTCTGGATCAATAAAAACTTTCCAGTACGGCACTGAGGAGGCGAGGGGCTTATCCATACCATTGCGATCATAGATGCCACCGCGTCTTGCCGGAAGTTTTTTGGTGAAGTCCATTGCATTAACGATGCCGCCGGACCTGTTTCCGAGTTGGATATCATAGAGGCGCTTGGCGACCTTTGCGTAAAGCAGAGAGACGCCAATCACGATAAAGAAGATCCATCGTTTTTTCCAGAAGAAGTTCACGAGGATAAGTCATTACCGATTGGCTGCGTAGGCTGAAATTTCGCGATTGTTCGCCGATGCTGCGGCATCCGACATGGCAATCCGTTGACCACTGTGCGGCGAGGTCATGGCGATCCCGTGGCCGA
>JBBQIY010000037.1:0-10625 GCA_038325415.1 Kiritimatiellia bacterium | reverse complement strand
ACCGATGATCGACTTGAAAGTCCCGGGGAAGCGAGAAGGCCTCGAAGCCTTTCTTTCTGACTATTCAGCGTATTCCGAGCGTATTACGGCGTTCCACACCAAGTGGAATGCAAAAGTTGCGGAGTCGTTGACCGTGATGGACACATTCAATCCCGCAGGCCGGAATGCTGATTCGCGGTGGATTGTCGACGCCTCTGATTCGACCATTGAGGCGTGGCGTGCTTCCCTCGTTGCGCTTGGCTTTCAATTCTCCAAAACGGATCTCGCGCTGATGCGCGATCAGATCCGGGCCGCACAAGAAAGCGCAGAGGTTTTTAAGGCATTGAATTCAAAAGAAATTCGAGAAGTCTGGGCGCGAGAGTTCCGCGAAAACACGCCGTCGACGGCGGAACAAAAGATGCAAGTCCTGACCGATAAGCGCGCGGTTAAGATCTTCACGGGATTGGCAACAAAAGACCTGCTTGGAAGGGTCGCTTTGAAAAATCGCTACGATCAAAGCTTGGTTCAACTCGAACGAAAACTTTCGTCGTCGATGTCCGAAGAAACCGGCATGCTCGGGCTCAGCGGACGGCAGCTATTTCTGCTCGGCATCTCTTTTATTGTCTGCATGGTCGGCATTTCAAACGCCATGCTCATGTCGATTACCGAGCGTTTTCGTGAAATCGCAACCATGAAATGCCTTGGCGCGACGGACAGCTATATTCTGCAGCAGTTCATGATGGAAGCCGGTATGCAGGGCTTCAGCGGCGGACTTCTTGGCGTTGTGATCGGGTTCCTGATTGCTGCGCTCCGTAGTTTTGCTGCCTACGGAACGCATCTCACGACCTACTGGCCGTGGATGGATTTACTCGGAAGCGGCGCCGCCTCGCTGGTAGCGGGTGTGCTCCTCGCGATTCTGGCTTCGATGCAGCCCTCGTGGTCAGCGTCTCGAATGGCACCCATGGAAGCAATGAGGGTTGAATGATGAAATTTGACGAAAAAAAGTATTCTGAAAATCGCGAGGTTCTTGTTGCTGTGCATGACATCCACCGGGTGTTCATGCGCGGGAACGAAGAAGTTCACGCCTTGAACGGTATCAACCTCAACATCTACCGTGGTGAATACATCTGCGTGATGGGGCCCTCGGGTTCTGGCAAATCGACCTTCTTTAACATGGTGGGCGGGCTTGATTCGCCCACGAGCGGGCGTGTGTTTATTGATGGTGTGGACATGGCGCAACTGAATGCCGACGAGCTGGCTTTTCTACGCTGTCGCAAGATCGGGTATGTTTTCCAGCAGTTCAACCTGAATACCGTGATGACTGCGTTGGAGAATGTGACGCTTCCGATGGTTTTTGCCGGCGTACACAATGACGAGGCGCGTAGCCGAGGGATGGCGCTTCTGGAAAAAGTAGGGCTGGGTACTCGCTGGAACCACCGCCCGAAAGAGATGTCCGGCGGGCAGATGCAGCGCGTGGCCATTGCCCGATCCCTCGCCAACCATCCATCGATTTTGCTCTGCGACGAGCCGACGGGAAATCTCGACTTGAAGACGGGGAAAGAAATCCATTGGCTTCTGCATGATTTAAATAAAAAAGACGGTGTCACGGTGATCTGCGCGACGCATGATCACAATATGCTCTCGGTTTCCGATCGAATGGTCTGGATCTCAGACGGACGGATCGAAAGGCTCGCGGCGAGAGAAGATGTCAAGATTGAAAAAGCAAGTCTAGGGACAGACGATGACGAATAATATTCCGTTTCATTTTACTTGGCCTCATGCGACACGTGGGGGACGCCTGTTGGCGGCCTGCGCGGTGATGATGGTCATGTCGACAGTCGGGCTGGCAGAGAACGCTACTCCGGCAGGGCTGGCAGAAAGCGCCACTCCGGCTGGGCTGGCGCAGGATGCTACTTCGGCAGGGCTGGCGCAGGACGACAGCACGGTCTACAGCCGTTTGTTTTCAGAATTTGCCAAGCATCCGAATCGTATGGCGGGGAGCGAGAATCTCGAGACGTGCTTTCGTGCACTGGAAAAGGAACTCACGGCAGCCGGCCTCACCCCGAAGCGCCAGTCATTCCCGACGCTGGTTCAGGAAACCGATCACTGTACCTTCACGTATGCAGGCAAGGATATTGCCGGGGTTTTGATGACCGATAACGGTCCTGCGCCGTTTGTGCTTGACGCTCCGATTGAGGGGCCCGTCGTGTATGCGGGCAACGGCACGGTTGCGGATCTTGAGGGTAAGGATGTGACCGGGGCGATTGCTGTGGTCGATGCGACCCTTACCGGAGTCCGCCTTCCGGATGTTTTTATGCGCGGCGCGAAGGCCGTCATCATCGTAGGCGACGAGCGGATCGACCAATGGCGCATGTCGCGTCTGTGTTACAGCACCGTTACGCTTGTGCCACGCCTTTACCTCTCGCGTTCAGCGGCATCTGCAGCCGGACTTCTGGATGCGAATGGGAGCAAGGTTGGCTCCATTGATGCCCGAGCGGTTCTGAAAGACACGCGAGGATGCAACCTCTGGGTTGAACTGCCGGGGAAACCAGGCTGGGTGGGTAGCCTTGAGCGCGAGGAAGTGCTGATCCTCTCCGCTCGTCTCGATACGTATGGCTTCACGCCAGATTATTCGCCGGATCTGCGATACGCCGCGAATGCCGCTTTGTTAGCCGATACGGCAATTTCACTTGCGAAGTCGGGGATACTGAATCGTCATGTTGTCATCGTGTTCTTTGGCTCGCATTACGCAGGGCAGGATGGCTCGCGGTTCTTATACCACGCCATCGACATGACAGATGACAAGGCCAACTCGGTCGGTCTCAAAACGCGTGCTGAGCGTTATCAGGAAGAGCTGACGCTTGTCAACGCGTATATTGATTTTGCGAAACACCACAATGTCATGGGCGCCCAGTCGCCGAACGCCCGCGAGTTGCAGCAGCGTTTGAAGAAGCAACTGGTTTCGATTGTTGGACAACAACGCGAGCCCATGGGCAAGTTGCACACAGAGCTTGCTTCACTCAAGAAGGCGCTTGACGACGAAGCGAGAGGAAAAGGACAGGCTCCAGCAGAAGCCCCGGCACGTATGGCTGAGCTTGAAGTGGCATTGGCCGCTGGCGATGCCATTCGTGCACGATGGAACAGCTTGCGTACCCAACTGTTCAAGGGTAAATTCGAAGCAGACGATGCGGAGAATGTTGCGCTTTACAAGAGCATTATGGACGAGGTGATCTCGGGACTTGAGTTGCGCCGCAGTGAAATTGAGCAGATGATTGCCGACAACAACACGTGGAGGGAACTCCGTGAAGTGTTCGTAGACCGCGATTTGGTCTCGCATTTCGACTTTGACTTTGCCAACGACCGTGATCCCTGGATGTTCTCGGTGATCAACGGCTATAGCCTCTATCGAATGGGGTCGATTGACAGTGGCCAGTATTTAAGAAATCTTTATGCCATATCGCAGATCTATTACGGAACGCCCACGGGTAAAACGTTGGGCATTAGCGAGGGTAAAAACTGGGAGGCGATGCTCTACAAACCCGCCCTGACACCCATTTATAAACCCTACTCGCTCAGCGTCCCTAGCCAGCGGGTCGTCCCGTCGATCGTCGGCGTGGGCCTCGGCTATGCGGGATATCAGATGATGACCGTCGGCGACTCGCTTGCGCATGACGCGCTTCCTTTTGCGGATGATGTCGACTTGTCGGGACTCCGCTCGCAGATGGTGGATCTGTGCCGCGCATTTGGCGATTCTCCTGAGATGTCGCTTCGTAAAATCTATCCACGTGAGCGGATGGAAGATCGCTATCTGTATACGGATGAGCGGGGAGGCACGAAGGGTGTTAACTTTCTGAACTACGCAGCGAGTTCGACGGACAACGAAGGAATTCCGAAGAATTCGATTCTTCTCTTCACGGGGATTGACATGACCGATATGCTGTGCGGTCAGAGCCATCTTCCCAGAGCCCGAATTCTCGCCAATGGGTATGTCTACATGCCCATGATTTCACAAGAGGCCGCGAATACGACATCGAGAGCAAGGAGCATTGGCATCGGCTATGATGAGCAGGGTGCTTTCCAGAGGATTTCCAAGGATGCGGACTCTACCGGCATCATCGGCACCCCGATCCATTTGTTTCATGCCTACGGCGGCTTGTCGTTCAGTTACGGGTATGCACCTGATCCTGTTGGGGGCACGCTCTACGATCCGATGACGCTTATCGCGACGAAGGATGCAAAGCACAAGACCTCTGCGAGCTATCGCATTGCGAACGACCAAGTCGAGTTTTTCGCTGACCGCTCGGATAAAGTCAAAAGAATCGGGGAAAATGGTGAAATGATTCTTGGGTCGGTGGAAGTAGACCCGGCAGCGGATGCGGATCAAAAAGTGAAGGATGCCATGGGGCTTGGCATCCCCATGGACTCTAAATTTCTTCTTAACTTCGATGGGATCGAGCAGGGCGCTAATGATGCTTATATCCTGAACGAAATGCGTCTTAAAACCCTCCGGGAGCGAAATATTGTTCGCGACGATCTGGAGGAGCTTCACGCGGAAGCGCGCGAGCACATCGAGGAGGCGTCGGATCGGGCAGCGGAGAAACACTGGTCCTTAGCTCGAGCACATCAAGTTTTTGCAACTTGCATTGAGAATCGCGTTTACCGACCCTTGCGCGGCGTGACGGAGGATCTCGTGCAGGCGGTTGTTGTACTGCTCCTCCTCAACATTCCCTTCGCCTTTGCATTGGAGCGGCTGATCTTTGGTTTCACAAGCATTTATAAGCAACTGCTGGGCTTTTGCGGATTCTTCTTGGCCACATTCTTGGTTCTTTTCTTCACCCATCCTGCGTTCTCACTGGCTTCAGCACCGATCATTATTTTTCTCGCGTTTGTCATCATCCTGCTCTCGCTCATTACCGCTTCCATTATGATGGGCAAAATTAAGCAGGAAATCCGAGCGATGCAGGGACTCGCCTCGACGGTGCATGGTATCGAGAACGATAATTCCACGATGCTTTCCGCTGTCCTCATCGGAATCTCGGGCATGAGGAACCGTCCGCTCAAGACTTTCCTTACCAGCGTTACGGTTGTTCTGCTGACGTTCACGATCCTCGTCTTTGCGTCGTTTACCTCACAGGAGGGCGTTGTGGAGTCCTATATCGGCCGGGGTACGGGAAACAGCCGTGTTGAGCTCCATCGTCTTTCGTTCCTCGATATTGACAAGACGCTGACCCAATCGATTGAAATTCTTTATCGTGAAAAATTTGAGATTTTTCGTCGTGGCGGGATCTTCCGGATGCCGACGCGGTCGGGTGACACCGGCACGACCCCGCTGCGTCCTGAGCGTGTACTCTATTTACCCCGTACGCTCAAGACGGTGACGCTGAACGCGGTGGTGGGCTATGATCCAGGCGAATTCGTTGCGAATCCGGAGTTTTCAAAGGTTGTGCCTAGTTTTGGTAAAGGCGATTTTGTTAATTCGCCGATTTATTTGCCCAAGATTCTTGCCGACGAATTAGACGCTGTTGTCGGTGACGAGGTACTACTGAACGGAATCAAATTCACCTTCGCTGGGGTCTTTGATGCGAATGCCCTGCAGAATCTCAATACGATCGACGAACTTAAAGTGATGCCGCCAGACTTCCAAACCACGATGAGTAACAGCGGCCGCACCGCAACGGATTCTGCGTCGGCAGAGATGTTCGAGGAAATGTCGTCAGGAAGTTTCGAATGGTTCTCCTCGGAAATGGTTGCCATTGCGCGGATGTCCGATCTGGACGAACTTTTTCCAACTGAGAATGTCATCAACTTCATTTCGCTTTATCCAAAATCTGCGGCTGTGGAGATGGAGACCGAGGCACGAAAGCTGGCGACCGTCTTCCAAGGAGCCGTTCATGTGAAGTCTGCCGAAGGCGCGCGACGCCTCTTTTTTACAAAGGCCGTCGAGGGTTCGGGATTTGCCGATGTGGTCGTACCGCTTCTGCTGGGCGGTCTGATCATTTTCAGTTCGCTCATGGGTTCAATCGTTGACCGGGAAAGGGAAATTTTCACGTACTCGGCACTCGGACTTTCTCCGCCCAACGTCGGCGCACTTTTCTTCGCCGAGTCGGCTGTCTATTCAGTAATCGGCGGCATGGGTGGCTATCTGCTGTCGCAACTGATCGCAAAACTCTTCAGCACGCTCGGCAGAATGGGGCTGATGACACCACCGGAGATGAATTTTTCGTCATTGACGTCGGTCAGCACCATTTTAATCGTGATGGCCGTCGTGATGCTCTCGACAATTTTCCCAGCGTTGCGTGCGAGCCGGTCGGCCAATCCCGGTGTGGCAAGAAAATGGAAAATGCCAGAGCCAGAAGGCGACTTGATGAAGTTCGTCTTCCCGTTCACCGTTTCGGAGATCGATTTTTCAGGCATTCTTTCGTTTATCCGCGAACACTTCGCAAACCACAGCGACGCGACACTGGGGAGTTTTGCGGCGAAGGAGGTCAAACTCTTCAAAATGATCGGTGCCAAGGGCGGCGGGGATGCCATTGGAATCGAAGCGCTTGTCTCGTTGGCTCCTTTTGATCTCGGCATTTTTCAAAAATTCAGGATGTACTCCTCCGAGTTTGAAATTCAGGGGATCGATGAAGTGGTTGTTGAACTCAGGCGAATCGGAGGGACTCCATCGTCGTGGTATCGTAGCAATCGCGCCTTTGCCGATGAATTGCGCAAGCAGTTCCTGCTGTGGCGTTCGCTTCCGATCGAGACGATTGAACATTACCGAGCTGCGACCGAAGCGACACTTTCAGGAGCCGATAAGGCCGAGTAATTTTGGGATCATTTACGAGATAAGACACCGATGATACAACTAAGAAACTTATTCAGACGTCGCGTGAAGGGCAAGGACAAGGAGCTCGAACAATTCAGGGCATTGCTGGAAGTCCCTGATACCTTTGAAGAGGGGTTTAACGTCACCTCGCTCGTCGGCACACTCTTCGTGGCGTTGGTCATGGTACCCGGCGCACTTTACATGGAGTTGGTCGCGGGCACCGGCATCGGTGGTGCGGCGCAGTGGGTGACTGTGCTGCTCTTCGTCGAAGTCGCGAAGCGGGCGAATGCCAAACTCTCCAGAGCCCAGTTGTTTATTCTTTTCTACATGTCTGGCATGATTATGGGACGCAGTGTCATCGGTACACCGCTGTACACGCAGTTCCTTGTGCGCTCCGATGCTGCCGTCTCGACCGGTATTGCGGCGCATATCCCGACGTGGGTTGCACCTGCCAATCTTTCAGAACTTCCGCGGACGTTTATATCCAAAGCCTGGATGCCGTTCATTGGTTTGATGCTCTTCCGCGAGATCATGAGCCGCCTCGACAGTGCCATTCTTGGCTACGGACTTTTCCGTCTGACTTCAGATATTGAACGCCTTCCTTTCCCCATGGCTCCGGTCGGTGCTCAGGGAATTCTCGCCGTTTCCGAACAAGTTGAGGGTGCCGCAAAGAGCGCTGGCGCGAATGTTCGCTGGCGAATGTTTTGTATCGGCTGTGGCGTCGGCATGATTTTCGGCTTGGTCTATATGGCACTTCCGACGCTTACGGGCGCTTTCTTCGGTAAACCGTTGATGATGTTTAAAATTCCTTTTGCGGATTTAACTCCTTATACCCAGGATTTTTTGCCGGCGACGGCCACGGGCTATTCGTTCGACCTTGGAAACGTCGTGCTGGGAATGGCTTTGCCGTACTTCTCGATGTTGGGATCTTTCATCGGCCTCATCTTCACGTTTATCATGAATCCGATTCTCTATGCAAATGGCGTCATGCAGACCTGGGAACGTGGCGATACGACGGTTCTCACGCTCTTTGCCAATAACGTCGACTTCTACTTCAGCTTCCAGATCGGTGTGGCATTGGCCATTGCGTTCTACGGTATTTATGCTTCCATTACGACGATCCGGCGTGGGAGGCGCGACAAAAAAGAAGAAGATCGCGAAAGGCGCATTTCTGAGCTTTCGCATAAGCGTGGCCATCTTCCCGGCTGGCTGGTGTTCGCAACGTATTGCCTTACTTGCTCCTCCTATATTCTCCTCTCCGGTTATTTGATTGATTGGCATCCCGGCGTCATGGTTGTTTTATTCTTCTTTGGTTTCTTGTATACACCGCTTATCTCCTACGTGACGGCGCGTCTTGAGGGCTTAGCTGGACAGGTGATTGAAATTCCGTTTATCACGGAACTGGCCTTTATTCTTTCGGGATACACTGGCGTGAAAATTTGGTTCCTCCCGATTCCGAAGTCGAACTACGGCATTCAGGTTGTGAACTACAAGCAGGCCGAGTTGCTCGGCTGTAAGTTCGGGTCCATCTGGAAATCGCAGATCTTTCTTTTCCCGGTAATCATCCTCTCCACGGTCTTCTTCTCCAGCTTTATCTGGGGGCTGGCGGAAATCCCTTCGGCGGTCTATCCGTTTACGACCGAAATCTGGGATTTGAACGCCAAGAATACGTGTCTGCTCTACTCTGCCACGCTGGGTGAATACTCACAGTTCAAAGAGGCACTCGGTTTCGGACGCTTCATCTCAGGCTTTGGTGCTGCGGCGGTTCTGATGAGCGTCTTGGGCTGGTTCGGCGCGCCGACAATGCTCTTTTTCGGCATGGTTCGAGGCCTTGGCCAGACTGCACCGCACTCGGTGATTCCGAACTTCATCGGTGCCGTGATCGGCAAGTTTTACTTTGAAAAAAAATACGGTCGAGAATGGCGCAAGATGATCCCGGTCGTGTCGTCGGGCTTCTTCGTCGGAACGGGTCTTGTTTCGATTCTTTCAGTCGGCTTCGTGTTCCTCTCCAAAGCCGTCAGCACTGTGACTTATTAAAAAACGGAGGATTCTTACTATGTCCGCTGAAGAAAAAGTTGAAGAAAATCTCTATATGCCACCCACGCCTCCCGAAGGCAAGGAAGTGCTTGTTTCCGTCCGCGGCGTCAACAAGGTCTTTACCAAGGGTGATGAAAAAGTCTACGCCCTCAGCAACATTAACCTCGATGTCTATCGGGAGGAATACCTGTCGATCATGGGCCCTTCGGGTTCTGGGAAATCTACGCTCTTTAACATGGTCGGTGCCTTGGATCGGCCTTCAGATGGTCAGGTAACGGTTGGCGGAGTCTCGTTGCCCTCGCTTGGCTCACGCGAACTTTCTTATTTCCGCTGCAAACACATCGGGTATGTTTTTCAAACCTACAATCTTATTCCATGGCTGACAGCGCTTGGCAATGTGTCGCTTCCCTTGACGTTTCTCGGTATCGGTGAGAAAGAGGCCGAAGCTCATGCGAAGGAAGTGCTTCAACTCGTGGGTCTCGGCCATCGCATGGATCACACCCCGGCGGAGTGCTCCGGTGGACAGCAGCAGCGTATCGCCATTGCACGCGCCTTGGCAAACGATCCTGCGATTATCCTTGCCGACGAGCCGACCGCCAATCTTGACCAGAAGACAGGCGAGGAAATCATTGAGCTTCTCTCGGATCTTTGCAAGAAAAAAGGCGTCACGGTCATTACCGCGACACACGATTACAAGATGCTCAAGGCCTCAGACCGAATCGTCTGGATCAAAGGGGGCCGCGTCGACAAGGTCGAAGAGGCCAAGGACATGAATATCAGCGTCGGCTCCATCAGCGTTGATCCTTTTAAGGAATAAGCGTCTCGTCATGAGGTTTGAACAGGTTCAAGATTAACAAAAAAATTGTGGGATAAAGTCCACAAAGAGAATAGGTGACACATGGATTTCCGTAAATCTCTTTTTGTTCTTGCTTCACT
Organism: Kiritimatiellia bacterium; assembly: GCA_038325415.1. Classification (GTDB taxonomy): domain Bacteria; phylum Verrucomicrobiota; class Kiritimatiellia; order RFP12; family UBA3636; genus JBBQIY01. Next base: position 862 of record JBBQIY010000037.1, on the reverse strand, counting down.
AGCGGGAACCGCATCGACTTTTGCCGATCCACTTGCACTGGCCAGCGTCTTCTCCGACAATGCCGTCATTCAGCGCGATCTGCCAGCACCGATCTGGGGTGTTGCAGCGCCGAACGCAAAGGTTGAAGTTAAAATTGAGAAGGATGGAAAGACCGTTTTCGAAGCGGATGCCCTTGCGGCCGATGCGGGGAAGTGGCTTGCCAAGACGAAGCCTTTTTCTGCTGGTGGACCGTATTCACTTTTCGTGCCAATCTATCGGGCGGCGACTTCCCAATCTATCTGGTTCAGCTTGCGGCCTTCCAAGGGACACAAGAAACGCCACGTGACAGTGCCTGGGCGCGGATGCGCTGGATCATAATGCGTCTTGGCGAAACAGTCGAGAATTCAGGAACGGCCGTGGCCATTGATATCGGAAACCAGACTGACATTCATCCCAAAGACAAGAAGACCGTTGGCGAACGCCTCGCATGTCTTGCGCTCAACCGCACGTATGGCCGCAAGGATATTGTCGAAGCCGGTCCGATCCCGACGGGCGTAGCAAAGTCTGAAGCTGGACTCGTCGTCTCGTTCAAAAATGCTTCGAAACTCAAGATCTCCGATAACGCCGCTGTTTCAGGCTTCCGGATTATTGATGCAAACGGAACCGCCGCATGGACACAAGCCGCAATCAACGGCGAAACGGTTGTCGTAACGATTCCGGATGGCCTCACGGCCTCGGCTGTCCGCTTTGCTTGGGATGATTATCCGGTATGCAACCTCGTCAACGCGGAAAACCTTCCCTGTGGGCCTTTCCAACTCGACGTCAAGTAGTCACGATTTCAATTCTTCTGGATATAAACGCGAACCCAGTCGATTTCCATGC
>JBBQIY010000036.1:0-10626 GCA_038325415.1 Kiritimatiellia bacterium | reverse complement strand
TAGTTGAATCCCACACAGAACCCAGAAGTCAGGAGTCAGAATAAAGCATTGATTCTCAACATGTTACGCACAGTTTCGCCATTCTTCTATGGTGTCGCAAGAACAGGGACATAAATTATTTTGTCTAACTCCGTGTAAGTGCTTGATTTCCAACTTCTGACTCCTGTCTCCTGTCTTCTGACTCCTGTGGGCGTCAAACTATGTTGACGCGCACCCTGTCCACAAAGCACTAATGTTTTCGGGTTGATTTCCAGAACCCGACAGGGTATGCTCAGGTACTTGAAGAGTGGGATGGCAGTGGGATGCTCCAAAAATCCTACACCATCGGCGGCTAATAAAGGAGCTTTATGCTTGGAGCAATTGCGGGTGATATTATCGGTTCGATCTACGAGAATGTTCGGACGAAGAAAAAGGATTTCCGTCTTTTTACGCCCGTTTCTTTTTCACGGATGATACGGTGCTGACCGTCGCGGTGGCTGACGCGATTCTCAACGGCACTGATTTCGGGCCCACGATCAGGACTTACGCCCGACATCATCCCATGCGCGGTTATGGGCCGAAATTCATGTTATGGATACCGGAACACAATCTACTGGGTGTCAAAAAAAGGTTAAACCGAAAATTTATTGATGTTATCTTGAAGTTTTACGATCAATTGGGTTCCAAGAAATGATCGAGCAAGCGCATGTGCTTGACTGATTGACGGACAGGCGAACCGCTACGAGACTGGGGTTTTAGAGTTGCTGGACAAAACTTGATCAGCCAAACCTAGCTCCTGACAGACGGGCAAGGCGGCAAGGACTATCCACACCTTTTCCCCTCCAAACTATTTTTGAGCGCTCCCAATCGACTTTTAGGCTTGCAAGATGATGCCGCAAGTGCTTTAATACCAAACGGTTCTAACAACTGATATTCAACAGCTTCTGGCTGCCGCAACTGGAACATGCCGATTGGGTCAGTTTAAATTTATTTTTCATCAACAAACCAATTATTTTTCATGCGCTGGTCTAAAACACTGATTTCCACATTACGCGATGATCCACAAGAAGCTGAAATCACCTCGCACAAGCTGATGCTCAGAGCGGGTCTCATTCGTAAGCTTGCCGGTGGCCTTTACACCTTCACGCCACTTGGGCTTCGCGTCCTCCATAAAGTTGAGAACATCATTCGCGAAGAGATGGATCGTGCAGGTGCTCAAGAGATCCTGATGCCTGCGCTGCAGCCGATTGAACTGTGGGAAAAATCGGGACGCGCTTCGCAAATGGGTTCCTCGATGTTCCGTCTGAAGGATCGTCAGGATCGCCAAATGGTTCTCGGCCCCACGCACGAAGAAGTCGTCACGGACTACATCATGCACGAGATCAGTTCTTACCGGCAGCTCCCCTGCACCGTCTATCAGATCCAGACGAAATTCCGCGACGAAATTCGTCCACGCTTCGGTCTCATGCGCGCCAAAGAATTCATCATGAAGGATGCCTACAGCTTCGATGTTTCGCTCGACGCTGCAGACGCCAGCTATCAAGCGATGTTCGATGCCTACGTCAGGATCTTTGATCGTTGCGGTCTCGTCGCCAAGCCTGTCGAAGCCGACACGGGGAATATCGGTGGCAACCATTCGCATGAATTCATGGTGCTCGCTCCTTCTGGCGAGGATGGAATTCTCGCTTGCACGTCATGCAGTTATGCCGCAAATCAAGAACGCGCCGAACGCAAGGTTTCCGGATCACCCTACAGCACCAAGATGGGCGAACCGACTGAAGTGCCAACCCCTGGCGCACGCACGGTTGAAGAATCGGCGCAAGCGGTCGGAGTCCCGAACGATCAAATCGTCAAATCCCTTGTCTATCTCGCCGACGGCAAACCGTTGATGGCGATCGTGCCGGGAACCCGTGAACTGAACGAGTGCAAGCTGAGAAGAATTCTTGGTTGTTCTTTGCTTGAAATGGCGGACGACGAGACCTCCGCAAAATATGCAGGCACATTCGGCTCAATCGGCCCCATTGGCGTCAAGATTCCCGTCTATGCAGATCTGGGTCTCAAAGGCGCACAAGACGTTGTCGTCGGAGCCAACAAAACAGGTTTTCACATCAAACATGTTTCGCTTGAAGCGCAAGTTAAAGTCGCCGAGTGGCACGATCTCGTCACGGTTGAAGCAGAAGACTGTTGCCCGAAATGCGGTCAACCGCTCGCGATGGCGCGCGGCATCGAAGTCGGCCACGTTTTCAAACTCGGCACCAAGTATACAGAAGCTTTTGACGCCACATTCCTTGATTCCGAAAAGAAGTCCAATGTCATGGTCATGGGATGTTACGGCATTGGCGTCACCCGTACGGTGCAGGCGGTAGTCGAGCAGAACTTCGACAAAGACGGGATCATTTGGCCTGCTTCAATTTCGCCTTGCCAGGTTGCCCTCCTGCCTCTCGATGCGCATAAGGATGAAAATTGTCGCCGTGTATCGGAGGCGCTTGAGAAAGAGCTTCAAGCAAACGGAATCGATGTCCTCGTTGATGATCGCGAGGAACGTCCCGGGCTCAAATTCAAGGACGCCGACCTCATTGGCTTTACGTTACGTGTCGTTGTCGGCTCACGTTCTCTCGAAAAAGGCGTCATCGAATTGCGGGAACGCAAGTCCGGCGAAACGACGCTTGTACCCGTTGCCGAAGCCCTTCATGCAATCAAGGCAATCCTTGCCAAATAACTCAGAAAACACATCACACCAATACCAAGGTCGTAGAATGAACAATACAGTCACGAAGAAAAATCCAGATAGCACGGCTCTGACAAAACATGATGTCGTGATAAAGCTCAACAGCGAAACCAAGCTCACCCAGCCAGAGGCAGCGGTAGCACTCCAACTTGTTCTCGATGCCATTACGGAGAGTCTTGCCGACGGAGGGCATGTTGAATTTCGCGATTTTGGCGTTTTCGAAGTTGTGACGCGCAAATCAAGAATTGGCCGGAACCCCAACAAGCCTGAGGATACCGTTGAGATTCCTCAGCGTAAGGTGGTCAAGTTCAAGCCAAGCAAGAAATTGAAGGCTTCCATTCTTGGCGAATAATTTTCGCTCGTGGAATCCGCAAACATCCAAAAAGTAGGTTTATAACGTGTCAGATTTTAATTCGCCACGCGGGATGCGCGATTTTTATCCAGAAGACATGCGGCTGAGGAACCGTATTTTCGATGCATGGCGTCTTGCCTCCGTGGCATCCGGTTTTCAGCAGTACGACGCCTGCGTCGTGGAGTCGCTCGAGCTTCTCCAGCGCAAAGCCGGGGAAGAGATCGTGAACCAGATTTATGCCTTTGAGGACAAGTCTGGCCGCAAACTCGCCTTACGTCCGGAGATGACCCCTACCCTCGCCCGCATGGTGGCAGCCAAACAGGGCTCGTTGCTGTTCCCGATTAAGTGGTTTACCATCGCCCAGTGCTTTCGCTATGAGCGCATGACGCGCGGCAGAAAGCGGGAACACTACCAGCTTAATCTCGATATCATCGCCGAAGATTCTGTTTCCGCTGAAGCCGAAGTGCTTTACGCCGCCATTGCGGCGCTTCGCAAAATGGGCGTTCCTGACTCGGTCTATAAAGTGCGTCTCTCTAATCGCGCCTTATTGTCTGAACTGCTTGCCTCCCTCGGGGTCTCCGCAGAATCGCATGGTGGCGTCTTCATAGCCCTCGACAAAAAGGGCAAAATTACTGATGCAGAAATTGAAGAACTCATGCGCGCTCAAGGGCTTGACGACCAAGCGTGCGTGGCCGCATTTAGCCTGATGAACATCGCCTCGCTCGACGATGCCGCGAAAATTGCTGGCCCGGATTCTCCTGCCATCGCCCGAATCACCGAGTTGTTCACTCTGCTCGAAGTCTATGGCGTCCGCGAACAGATCGTGTTCGATATCTCGGTCATCCGCGGTCTCGCCTACTACACCGGCATTGTCTTTGAGGCATTCGATACGGAAGGCAAGTTCCGCGCCATCTTCGGAGGTGGGCGCTATGACGGACTACTCTCGACAATCGGTGGCAAGCCAGCATCTGCTGTCGGTCTCGGCTTTGGCGATGTTGTCATCGGCGAAATCATCGAGGATCTTAAGCTCCCCGGTGTTGATACCCACGCGTGCATTGCGATTGGTTACATGACGGACGACGAACGCACGGTCTCGACTCGCTTAGCTGGAAAGTTGCGCATGGAAGGTGCAAACGTCACCCTTCAGCTCCGCCCCACGAAAGCCAAAGTCTTCTTCGCATTCGCGTCTGAAAACGCCACAGAGGCCGTTTACATCGGACCCGACGACAGGATTTCAGGCAAAGCCAAGATGAAGAATCTTGCTACCCGTGAACAAACAGAACTAGATCTCGTATGATAGCGATCATCGATTACAAGGCGGGGAACCTCACCAGTGTCAAACTGGCGTTCGAAGCGATTGGTGTAGACGCCATTGCGACCGCCGATCCCGAGACTATAGCTAACGCCTCTAAAATTGTCTTCCCCGGTGTCGGTGCGGCTGGTTCCGCCATGGAGAATCTCCATGCTTCTGGACTGTGCCAGATCATCCGCGAACGAATCGCCGCTGGCATTCCCTTCTTCGGAATTTGTCTCGGCACGCAGATCCTCTTTGAGCACTCCGAAGAAGATGGCGGCGTAGAAACTCTCGGCATCCTCTCGGGCTCCGTCAAAAAGTTTCATCCGCCTGAGCCGACGTGTAAAATCCCGCACATGGGCTGGAATCAAGCAAAGAAAATTTACGACCATCCCCTGCTTGCCGACGTTCCTGACAATAGCGATTTTTACTTTGTTCACAGTTACTACCCTGCCCCGAGTCACGCGTCCGATATCATCTGCACGACAGACTATGCTGGCATCACCTTCGCCTCGATGGTCGGTCGTGGCAACGTCGCCGCCACACAATTTCATATTGAAAAGTCTGGCAAAATCGGACTCAAAATTCTCCAGAATTTTTCCATGTGGGACGGCACAACGTGTCATGAACTAATATCTCGTAAGCCTTAAAACTTATATCATTATTGACATCGCGCACAAAACTCAAGAACTCTAAATGACGAAATTAAATACCAAATATAACCTTTCGTTTATATCGGACGAGGACTTGAAGGCGCACACGTTAGCGATAATCAGCCGTTTCAGGTCTGGGATGACACTCGCGGAGTTCCGGAAAAACATTGTTGACCCAATCAAGCTCACATTTGACGTGCATGTTTATAAGCGCTCGATCAATGATGTCATTGATGCTGAAGTGATCCGACAGCTCAATAAAACAAATGAGAACCTAATCGGCGACTTCCATCAGAACATCTTTAAGTATATCGGCAACGCCTGGGAAGTTCCTGTTACTGGGGATGACGGCTGGGACGTGGAAAATCATCAGCTAAATATTTTTGCTGAGTTAAAAAATAAACATAATACTATGAATTCCGGTTCTGCCCAGACCCTTCATGCACGAATGCGCGGATTAGTTGAGGGAAACAAGAACGCGACGTGCTATCTCGTCGAGGTTATTTCGAAAACCAGTCAAAATGTTCCATGGACACTTAGCAAGGCTCCTTTACGTATTGACAGGCAGGAACGTCTACGGCGCATTTCAGTTGATCTATTCTATGGAATAATAACTGGAGATCCATTGGCATTCGCGAATCTTTGTTCGGTGATCGGTCGCGTTATAGATGATGTTATTCAGGAAAACCCCCAAGCTGTAGCCAACAACACGGTGCTGACGGAGTTGAGTGCGCAGAGACCCGATATTTTGAAAACACTTTTTCTATTATCTTTTAATACATACCGGGGGTTCGATGAGTTCGAAATTTGCAGATAACGAACTGCTGACCCAAGGACTTGTCGCCGACATCCTCTCCGTTTCAAAAGAGACCGTTCGCAAATGGGAGGTTAGTGGAGAGATTGTGCCTACTGGGGCAAGTAGGAATGAACAGTCGCTTTATCGTTGGTCGGATTTACAAAAATTCCCGAAGATTTGTGAGATGCTCAACTCTCGTTGGGATAAGGAATTGAAGACACAGCCTGTTCGAAAGTTCAGATCAATAGAATTGTTCGCTGGAGCGGGTGGGCTCGCACTCGGCCTTGAAAAGGCAGGTTTCGATTCTGTCGCATTAAATGAGTTCGCCCATGATGCCTGCGACACATTGAGAAAAAACCGCCCTCAATGGAATGTCATCGAAGGCGATGTGTCTAAGATTGATTTTACCGGCTACACAGACATTGATTTTGTCTCCGGCGGATTTCCCTGTCAGGCATTTTCCTACGCTGGCAACCGTTTCGGTTTTGAAGATACGCGCGGAACATTATTCTTTGAGTTCGCTCGCGTGATTCGAGAAACACGTCCGAAAGTGTTTCTTGGAGAGAATGTCCGCGGATTACTCACACACGATAACGGCAAAACCCTCGAGATTATTAAGGGCGTAATTAAGGAAATCGGATATACGCTCGTTGAACCACATGTCCTGAAAGCCCTATTCTACCGTGTGCCACAAAAACGAGAACGCCTTGCGCTTGTTGGTATTAGAAATGATCTGGTTCACCACTTGTCTGATTTTACTTGGCCAGCACCTGCGCAACGGGTTTACACCGTTCGCGATGCCTTCAGGAAGGGAGAACTTTTCGATTCTGATGTTCCCTCTTCACAAGGCGTGGCTTACACAAAATGGAAGGCTGACATTATCGCAAAAGTTCCGCCAGGCGGTTATTGGCGTGATCTTCCGATTGAATTGCAAAAGCAATTGCTCAAAGGAAGCTTTCATTTGGGAGGAGGAAAGACAGGAATTGGGCGAAGACTCTCATGGGATGAACCGAGCCTCACCTTAACCTGCGCTCCCGCACAGAACCAAACGGGTCGGTGTCATCCTTCGGAAACTCGTCCGTTGACTGTTCGCGAGTACGCCAGAATCCAAACCTTTCCTGACGAATGGTTTTTTTGTGGATCTGTCGCGAGCCAATACAAGCAAATCGGAAATGCTGTCCCCGTTAATCTTGCACTCGCATTAGGGCGTAGTCTTATTTCGTTGCTTAACAAGATGGAAAAGGCGAATCCAGCACCCCCTCAAACCAAACTAAACTCGCAATACGGGGTTCGAGCTTCTAACGGATCGGTTCAGTTCATGCTCTTCGAACAATTGAGTCTCTATCTCGTTCACACTTCCCCCGTAACACTTCTCGGAACCTACCGCACGGCTTGCCGAGAATGGATTGTATCAAACAACCTCTACAACTATCCCGTCTCGGATGCTGAACTCGAAACCTGCCAGCCACTCCGCTCCGTTTGCAGATTGGTATTGAAGCACAGACAGAAAACACCACTTTACTTTGCTGTTCTCGGATATAACATTGTTGGAAAGTCTGAACTGTTCGCACTTGGCTATAAAACGGGCAAAAACCATCCCACCTCGCAAAAATATATTCTTTACAAGCTCTCACCTCTCGCGTCTCCACCGCCATACGACGAATCAACCGCTATTCCGATTGTCAGAAAAGGCATTTAGAAAGAACGATACCATACACGAGAAACTATTCAAATGCTAACTCGCCGAATCATTCCTTGCCTCGATGTCATCAAGAACCGCGTGACGAAAGGCATTAAATTTAAAAACAATATCGATCTAGGCGACCCGGTTGAACTGGCGGCTCGATATTACGAAGAAGGCTGCGACGAACTTGTTGTCTATGATATTACGGCCTCTGCCGAGCAGCGTCCTACCGACATCGACATGATCAAGAATGTCGCCCGCGCGATCCGCATCCCGTTCGCTGTGGGCGGAGGCGTTTCGTCACTCGAGGACATCGGCAGAATTCTTTTGGCTGGTGCGGAAAAAGTTTCGGTCAATTCGCTCGCTGTTGCAAACCCGAAACTCATTGGCGAAGGCGCGAAGGCTTTTGGTTCACAATGTATTGTCCTGGGCATGGATCCCGTGAAGACCGACAATCGTGTTCAATGCCCCTCCGGATACGAAATCACCACGCGCGGTTTCAGAAACCATACGGGCATTGACGCCGTGGAATGGGCAAAACGCGCCGAATCCGAGGGTGCAGGTGAAATCGTCGTCAATTCGGTTGATGCCGATGGTACGCGGGCGGGCTTTGAGCTTGAGATCACACGGCTTATTGCTGACGCCGTCGGCATCCCGGTCGTGGCCTCAGGCGGAGCAGGCTGTTCACGGCATTTGCGTGATGCTTTTGTCGAAGCTCATGCTGATGCGGCGATTGTCGCTGGGATGCTCCACACGGGCGAGTTTACCATACAACGCATTAAGGAAGAGCTCGCCGAAATGGGCATTCCCGTTCGCAGAATTGTTTCGTAGTCTTATGATTTTTTAACACAGGAGGCATTGATGACAACACATTTTTCTCGACGCATTATCGCATTCGTCTCTGTATTCGTGCTAGCCCTCGCGCTTTACGCTCAGCAGATCATTGTGTGTCCGAAGTGTTCTTATGAAGCAGCACCTGGGGCAAAGTTCTGCACCCACTGCGGTGCGGCGCTCGATCTCACCCGCGAAGCAGACGTTACGGAAGAGTCTGTTAAGGTGGAATCAACGAACCCCGTCGTCAGCGATTCTCAAAGTGTCGCGGCGGCGGCCTTCGCCACCATGGTCAGTGAGGACATCCAGACCGCCGTGGACTTTATGAATTCAAAAGCCGAAGCAGACCCGGCAGCCGCTCTCGCCGCGCTGAATAACGCACGGGGTATTCTTGCCTTGGCCGGAAAAAACGCGATTCCAGAAACAGATAAACTTACTGTTATGAACGGCATTGTTGCGGCTAAAGAGGCGATCATCAAGACTCGCATCGCATGCCCTAAATGCAACGGGAAGGGGCAGGAAGACGTCCTCCACGAATTCTCTACCTTGGGCGGTGGCACCGGATCGATGATAAGCTCAAAACGATCCTGTTCCCGATGTGACGGACGTGGCTGGATCGTCAAACGCAGGAAAACCACCGAAATAAAAAGTCTTCTTGGGTCAGGTCGCCAGCAGTACGCCGACAAGGCACTGGTTATGGGCCGCATTAAGATTGGGAATGCCTGGCTTAACCCAGAAGTAGCAAGTCACCTAAAAGTAAAAGAATTGGCAACGCTAAAGCACTTCACAGCCGATCCTTGCTTGGCATGCGCAGGATTCGGGAAGACAGACTGCAAAGCCTGCGATAACACAGGTTTCGTAGCCTGTACGGCACCCAACTGCGTAAAGGGATTCATTCGTCCCCCAAAGATCGCAACAGGAAACCAGAAGGAGAAACGGCTCGAGTCTATGCAACTTTCGAATCCCACGCCCTGCCCCGAATGCAAGGGAACCGCGTTAGTGATTTGCACGGATTGTGCGGGAACGGCATCCATTACCTGCACAAGTTGCAACGGGAGCGGAGAACGGAGCATCTGTAACAAATGCAAAGGAGACGGATTCATTCCCTGTCACAGTTGCAAGGGGACTGGCAAAGACAAACAAGGGCAACCCTGCCCCCTTTGCTCGGGTGAAGGCGTCGTGCTCTGTACAACCTGCGGTGGAGATGGTTATGGTCGAAAATAAAAATTCCCACCAATCCGTCAATTTTGAAGGCTATGACCAACCCGAAAAAATCGGTGAGGGTGGCATGGCCACGGTTTGGAAGGCACGCCAGATATCCTTAGACCGATGGGTTGCGATTAAAGTCCTATCCCCCGAGCAATGTTCTGATGACGAGGAGATTGACCGGTTTCAATCCGAAGCACGAACCGTTGCGAAAATGAATCATAGTGGTATCGTACAAGTCTATGATGCCTTTTACCGCGATGATCGGTTTTGCTTTGTCATGGAATTCGTTGACGGCTATACCGTGGGTGCTTGGTTGAAAAATCGTGGCTATCTGGCTCAAGAGGAATGCCTTTTTGTCGCGACTGGCGTTGCTGAAGCGCTCTCGTATGCGTGGAGCAGACACAAGTTGATTCATTGCGACATCAAGCCCGAAAACATCATGATCGATATCGACGGCTCGGTCAAAATTACCGATTTCGGTCTGAGCAAGAACCTTTCGGAAATGCAATCGCGAAAAATTCTTTCCGATGGGGGCTACGTCTTCGGAACACCCGCTTACATTGCTCCCGAACAGGCTACCGCCGATCGGCAACTCACCATCCATGCCGACATGTATGCGCTTGGTGCATCCCTCTACCACATGAGTACGGGCACCCGACTTTTTACGGAATTCTCCGCTGAAGCGGTCATGGAAAATCAGGTCAATGGTCAATATAAAGATCCCTACGAACTCAATACGAAGCTCTCACCCTTTTTCTGCGATTTCCTTGAAAGGCTCCTCTGCAAAAATCGCAACGATCGATACAGTCGATGGGAGGAGGTTATTGAAGAAATTGAAAACCTCAAGAAGGGACTTCCGCTAATTTACGGGGAAATCATTCCTGCAAAAACGAAAAGTACGGTTCGGCGCTCTGGGTTACGAGATGCTGCACGGAATATGTTGCTGAAAAAGCTGAACATCAAGCAAAGATCCATCAAATCGAAAGCAGAACCCCCATCAGTCCTCGAATCGAGACCCAAAATCAACCTGCGAAATGCCGAGGGGATCCCTTGGGGAAAACCGTGCCCTGCAAAGTCGCGTTTAAACGCGTGGTGGGGTA
>JBBQIY010000035.1:0-10662 GCA_038325415.1 Kiritimatiellia bacterium | reverse complement strand
CGATGGCCTCTTCGTCCCGATGTCACAGCTCAACGAACTCCGCCGTCGTGTCTGCGTCGACCTCTCCGCATCGCTTGTGGTAGCGTCTTCACGCCGCCACGACGCGGTTGCGGCGGGGGTAGTGTCAAGACCCTGCCACGTCAAGTCTGCCACCCCCGTAGGCGAACGCTGGGTCATCAAAACAGACCAACCAGCCTGTCTCGACGCGATCAACGATTTCGATGAAGTCATCCTCGACCTCACCTCCGTGTCCGATGCCGAGATCGAGCGTTGCACAAAGCGTTGTGGCACTGAGCGGATCCGACTTGCGATTCCGTTGATCATCCGTGGGTGGGAAAGCGCACCGCTTCACGAGCGCATCGACCGCCTTGTCAAAGCGGGTTGCACACGATGGATGGTGTCGAATCCAGGAGCTTTTGAATTCATCCCGAACACGTGCGATATTCAAGCCGATTGGACGCTCTCGGTTTGGAACTCGCAAGCGATTGCGGAGTGGAGCGACAAAGGCGCGCGTGGCGTCACGCTCTCCCCCGAATGCACCGAAGCCGATATGTCGGGATTGCTCGCCGAATGGGGTGACGTAGCGACTGTTATCCTCTACCAAGATACACCGCTCATGATTTCGGAGACATGTCCGCTTTCCTCACTCGGTGCCGGATGTGGCACGTGCCCGCCGAAGCTTGGCAATGATGAACCCACGCGACTTCATTCCGTTCGTGGTGGCGACGATGTGCTCGTCACGATGCAGAAGTGTCGCACCTTCATTACGAATGAACACCCCACGGATATATCGGATCGGCTCGAGATGTTACGAGACACTGGCGGTTGCCTCTGGCGTCTCGACTTCTGCTTACGTCCCTACTCTGCCACCGAAGCCTTGCGAATCTGGAATCGCATCAAAATATCTTGAGCACAGCCTGCGCTTCTTCTGCCTCAGGGTCTCGTTAACGCAAGCCTTCACGACGAAAAATTGAAGGACGTTACGTTTACTCCGATATTAGGGCGATTCAGTACTATCGCGGAGCATGATCTCGGCGAGGCGTAGCGTGGCAAGCAGTTTGGGCTTCGAATCGACTCGAATGACACCCTCGAAAAATTCTGCGTACTTTTCGGCAGCCTTACGAAACTTCGCTCCCCTGCCGGCGGAAAGTAGCATAATCCGCTCAGCCTTTGCACGGGCGCAGAGCCGAGTCCACGGCTCATCGAGGCGATCCACAAGCACCGCTGGCGATAAATTCGCTGGCACGTCGAGCGGAACACCATCCTCTCCAGGATTCAGCACTAACTCAAAATAGGCGCGAATCATAAATTCACGGTGCGTCTGCCCTGGCACCAGTACGATGTCACGACGTCCGAGAAGCCATGCGTCGAAATCACGATCTGCCTTATGCACCTCTAAAAAGCCCGACGAGGTCTCGGCAAAAAGCGTGGGGGACCACAGGTCGCCTGCGCTTAAAGCTCGGCACAGCAGTTCCATCCGTTTTCCGCGATCTGGAAAGCTAAGCCAATAGGCCACAAGCTGAGCCGCCACATCGATATCGGCTGATGGATAGGGCGAATTGATCGACGCTAGCTTCCAGAGCGGGGGTAGTTTTGCAGATTGCCATTTAACAAGAAAACGCTCTGCATCATCCTGACGGGGCGCCGTATCAAGGTAGCGAGCCAAGCCAGCGGTGAACCACCGTGCAGGCGGTTCAGCATGGCTTGAACCCTGCGCACTAACCAACACCTTCATGCTGAGGTATCCATCGCAAATTTCGCGTGCCAACTCTCGCGCATCCATCTTCGACGGATTGATGATGCTGATTCGAATGGTCGGCAGATTTTGACTCCCAATTTTCGGTGACAGCAAATGCTTCTCAATGACGCAGGGGCGATCCAACTCTGCATTCTCTGCATAGATGGAAAGTCGGTAGGGCTCTCCCGTAAATGACGAATCGGTCAACATCTGCAAACGGCTACGGACATCCTCTGCGAACTGCATAACAATCTGCTTGTCTACTGAATTGAAGGGCTCTCCAGATACCCGAACGGTTTGATCGGAATTAGACGTGCCGTTATAACGTTCCAGCTTCTCAGCGACATCTTTGCTGGTAGCCGGCAACTCCAGTGTAGCCTCCTCCGAAACGGCTGTCAGGCATGACAAAGCAACGATGACGGTGCCGACCGCAACCCTAACGATTCCTTTTTCAAAGCTTGCTGTTTTCGTAGCCGAGATCATCGTCACCTTTTCTTTGATTATCACTTAAACGAAAACGGGCACGGATAACCGTGCCCGTATGAATGCAGAATTGAATCCTCAGCGTCCGCTGGCCCAGTCCAAAATCGTTCTAGGAAGGGGTTGAATAGAGGATATCGTCACGTCGACCTCCTCCTCCTCATCGGAAGGAATCATGACCTTATCGCCCGCGACGTGCCCCAGGAGAGCTTCCGCCATACGACTGCGTGATGGAATAATTCCAAGTGCCAGGTCGCTATCCCATTCGCCAAGAATTTGGAAGGTGCTGGTGTGGCCATCGGCATGCAGGAGCGTGACCTCGCTGCCCACGACAACCTTATCAGCGAACTCAACTTCAGAGAAATCGGTTCCACGCATCTCGCGGAGCTCCAGTTCCAGCTCGGCCTGACGACTGATCAGGATGCGCTGTTGCTCCTTGGCGGTCTGGTATTCAAAGTTCTCACGAAGATCGCCAAGAATCCGCGCTGCCTCGATATCCTGATTATTCTTCGGCATCTCTTGCTCCACAAGCATGCGATGCTTTTCTTTTCGCTCAGAGAGGCTTTTCCAAGAGGTGATGCGCTGTGTCGGCTGGGCTGGTGCGCTCGACTCGGTTGCGCCCGAAGCAGCAAGCTCAGGATAGAGCTTGAGGAGGCACTTCTCGATCGCGCGCTTCTTAAGCGGCTCCCATGCGCCATCGGCGGCGCGTACGCGGGCAAAGAAGGCTCCGCGCTCGACGTCGGTCATGCGCTGGGTCTGACACTCAAGCCAAATTTCGTCGCGGAAAAGTGCAGCGATCAGATGCTGAAGACGAAGATTCTCACCCATGACCTCGGGTTCGAGCGCCAGAAGTGCCTGCGTGCCGATGACGGCGGCAGGCAGAATCGAGGTGACGATCTCCTTGTCCTGATTGCGGCAGAGCCAGAGCAAAAGGGCGAAAGAAACGTCGATGCCGGAAAATTCTTTCCTCACCTGATCCGCGAAGGACGCGGAGGCAACCCCTTCCAAAATGGAGAGCGCCATGCTCTCGATCAGGTTAAACGGAAGCACGTGAAGAATATCGACAAAGCCTCTCGCGACTTCCGCATTGTCCTTAAGCGGGATCAGCGACACGAGTTCGCTCATAAGACCTGCGGGCATTTTCGAGGCCGCATTGAGAATGATCTCTGGCTTGGTGAGGGTACCCAGAAGATCCACGTTGTTCTCATCCACCATCGCGAACTCATCACTCTGCCTGCTCCGCAGTTCCACGGGGAGTTCTTTGAAGCCGAGGGAAACGGCCGCCATGATCGTGCGGACCTTATCCTTATCGTTATGCGTGGTCGCGCAGCCCTTGAGCGAGAACGAAAGACGCGTTTTGAGAATTTCGCGAATCGTATCGTCAATTTCAGGACGATCCTTGAGCAGCATAAACTCGAAAATGCGGTTGATGATTTCGGGGACGTCGTTCAGAGCGGCGAGATCAGCAAACCAATCGGAATCGCCTGCCACTTTTGCGTTCTCAGCAAACTCGATCAAATCATTCTTCTTAGCGGTTGGAGGAAGCTTAAAACGTTGATCGTTCTTAAGCTGGGCGCGAGCCTGTGTCCAGAAGCTCTTCCACTCAACCCCAGCGGGAAGAATGCCATTTGTCATCTCGGATTCAAGATGCAAAACGGACATCTGGCCATAACTGTTCAAAGCCATCGCGACAACTTCTCCGGCCTTTTTTCGGCATTTCTCGTCGAAAGCGGCGGGGTTGGCATGACGGAACGTGAGGATATGTTTGTCGTCAATAATTTTGAGCGCTTGACCCGCATATGAAAAAGCCATCGCGTGATCTGGTTTTCGGTCAAAATCAACAACGATGCGCTTATAGAAATCATCTAATTTTTTTACGACGCCGTAGCCCCACGTTTTATCGCAACAGATTGCGCCAGGGACGAGAGCGACGAGGAGCTCAAGGCGCTTGAGGCAAGTCACAGGTTTTTCCTTGCCAAAGAGAACACTCTCCGCCTTAGCTAGCAGCATCCTATCCTTCGTTGAGGAGAGAAGGATGTCACGACATTCCTCGCCGTAAATGGGCATGTCACCTAACCACTCAGCACGTACTTTGAGGAGTTTGACCAAGGAACTAAAATCGCATTGATCGACGAGATGTTGTTGAAGAACCATGCTGCACTGATCTCGGCTTTCTAGTGCCTTGCACTCGTGGAGAATCATCAGACTACTTAAAAAATCTTCAACAGGAGGAATCGAGCTGCCTCCGGCGTTGTTCTCATTCTTGTCCAAACAAAGGAACTTCCGTTCGATGTTTTCAGTGGACAAAGGCGTGGAGGATTCTGAAAATAACATTTTTCGCTCTTTCTCTTCTCGATAATCCCGCTTTTTCATCTTGAACCGAGGTTTAGCCGCGGTTTCCACCGGTGCTTGGTTCTTCCGTGGAATTAGAAACAAAGTAAGCTATCATATTCTGTCGGTTTTGTGAATGAAAAAATTTCTTCCCCGTAAAATCATTTCTTATTGTAGAATGAGTATAAATTGTCCATGGGATACTCCTATCGATTGTTCCTCTAGAAAATTTACCCCCTGCCGCAGGAACTCATTCCAAACAACGGAAACTATGCCAAAATGCCGAACCTCTTTTTTGAAGAAGACTGGAAACAACTCGAACACAACTGGACCGCGTGGTGGAATCACGAACTCGACCGCCCCCTTCTCGTCGCCCAAAGCACAAAGCCAACAGACCGTCAGCGACCTTCTTGGTGGGGCGGTAGATTTGGGAGTATTCCATTCGACGTGCCTGTCGAGGCCATTGCAGACGAAATCTGGGACGACATCTCCCGGACAACTTGGTGTGGCGATGCATGGCCTCGTACTTGGATTGATTTCGGCCCGGGCATCGCGGCAGCTTTCTTGGGTGGAACTGTAGACCCCGCGACGGGCACCCTTTGGTTTCTGCCTGGTATCTGGCTGGATAAACCCCTGCGTGAAATCAAACCCGCCTATGACCCCGATAATAAGTGGTGGCGGCGTGTACAAGATCTGACCCAGACTTGTCTGACAAAATTCGACGGGCGGGCCCAGGTGGGCTTCACCGATATCGGAGGCAATCTGGATACCGCCGCCTCGCTCCGCGAAACGCAACCGCTCCTCATGGATACTCTGGACGATCCAGAGGGCGTTGACGAGCTGTGCCGTCTCATCACTCCGCTGTGGCTACGCTACTACCGTGAACAGTGCACCATGATCGAACCTGCTGGACGTGTCACAAGTGCTTGGGCCTCGCTGTGGAGTCCGAAGCGTACCTATATGCTGCAAAGTGACTTCTCGTATATGATCAGCCCCGACCAGTTTGAAAGATGGGTCGCCCCAGACATCGCCGACTGCTGCAAAAACATGGAGCATGGTTTCTACCACCTCGATGGCAAAGGCGAACTCCCGCACCTCGACATCCTGCTCTCCATCCCCGAATTAAAAGGAATTCAATGGATCCCCGGTGACGGTCAACCGGCATCCACAGACCCAGTCTGGTGGCCGATTTTGAAACGGATCCGCGATGCCGGCAAGCTGGTGCAGTTGTTCTCCCCTGCCGACAAGGTTCTCGCCATGGCAAAAGAGGTTTCACTCGAGGGCTTTGAATTCGGACTTTGGGCAGCCAACAACGAAGCAGCGATCGATCAAATTCAAAAAGAAAATGCGGCAGTGCGTTCCAAGGTACACGTGCAAGTCTAGCCTTGTGCACCCTCTCGCCCTCTCCCGTCTCCCACCTCAATTCATAATTCATAATTTGTAATTTCTTCTCTTCCACCATTCCAATCTTCCTATGAGAAAACCTGATTTTGACAACATGCTTGCCGTGCTTGCATGCAATAAACCGTCACGCCCCACCCTCTTCGAATTCTTTCTGAACGAGCCGCTAAACGAACGTCTTACTGGCGAAAAACTTAACGCCGACAGCAGTGCTTTGGATCACAATCGACGCAACATGCATGCATACCACAAAGCCGGGTACGACTATGTGACAATTCTTGCCAGATACAGCTTCGCCCGGAATCAAATCCATCACGAAAAGACAATCTCATTGAATGAAGGCTTCATGATCACAGATCGCGCCAGCTTCGATGCCTATCCGTGGACGAATCCGGAAGATGGAGACTACTCCGCCATCGACCGCCTCGGCAAGGAACTGCCTGAGGGCATGAAGTTCATCGGCTTTGGCCCCGGTGGTGTGCTCGAAAACCTCATCTCCCTTCTGGGCTTCGACAATCTGTGCTTCATGCTTGCAGACGATCCCGAACTTGCACAAGACGTCGTTGATGCAGTCGGTAGCCGCCTCGTCAGGTATTATCAAATGCTGGCGCAGTTCGACACCATCGGTGCCATGATCTCCAACGACGACTGGGGATTCAAAACCCAAACTATGCTCTCACCGGACGACATGAGGAAATACATTATTCCGTGGCATCGAAAAATTGCCAAAACCATTCACGACTCCGGCCGCCCCGCGATCCTGCACTCCTGTGGAAACCTCGGCGAGTTGATGGACGACATCATCGACGACATCGGCTACGATGCTAAACACTCCTACGAAGATACGATCCAACCCGTTGAGGCCGCGTATGAACAATGGGGACGCCGAATCGCGATCCTCGGCGGAATCGACGTCGATTTCATCTGTCGGAATCCGCCTGACGCCGTTCGAGAACGGAGTCGGAAAATGCTCGATCTCGCCTCGGAAAGAGGCGGTTATGCCCTCGGCTCCGGCAACAGCATCCCCGACTACGTTCCGCAGGATGGCTACCTCGCCATGATCTCGGCAGCGGTCAATAATTCTTAACGAGAGTCCGAATGCATATTAAAAATAGAATAGTTCTGAGCCTTTTAGGCGTTGCCATCGCATGCGGAAGTTACGGGCTGGGACGTTGGCACGCCACTTCCCCAAAAGAGGTCGTCGAGATCGAGCAGTCCAGTCAGTCTCAGCGAATCGAAAAAGCGAAAACGTCATCGATTCCGAAACCGCCGACAAAACGAACGGTTGTTAAGCCCGTATCAAGTCAGGAAATTTATTCCATCGAAGCGATCGAAGCCAAATTGCTTGAGCTAAATGATTCGCCCGCTATCGGAAGAGCTTTCGGAAGTGAACTGGAATGGATGAAGGTGCCCACCGACGTGAAAGTTGCGGACATTCCCAGATTGCTTGCATTCATAGACGAGAAACTCCAAAAACAAATGCGATGGGGAATTCGGTCTCAGCTTTTTCTAAAATGGGCGGAATCTGATGTCTCATCTGCCCTCGCCTATGCAAGCGCGCTCAAGATTCGTACGGAACGCGAGCAGTGCATCAACACGGTGGTAGGCGTCTGGGCCAAAACGGATGCCGAAGCCGCCATGGACTGGATAAAGCAGTTGCCCGCTAATCGGTTCCGAAATCAAGTCTTGCAGTCGATTGCCATGGCCATGGCGGCAATGGATCCGACTCAAGCGCTGGACTTGCTTGAATCGCTGGAAAACGACACGATGCAACGCAGGTCGTGGAGTTCTTCCTCCATCTTCGGAAGTTGGGCTGCAAAGGATCCGCTTGCCGCAATCGCACGAGCCGCTCAACTTCAGAATGCTCGACAACGCTCCAACGCCTATCAAAGCATTGCGGGTGCTTGGGCCCAGAAAGATCCGCAGAAGGCCTTGGCATGGGCCGAAGCACTCCCGAGCTCCCGAGACAAGCAGAACGCCCTCGCCACCGTCATTTCCACATGGGCACAAAACGATCTGCCTCAGGCCATGGCCTACGTCAACACAATGCCCATGGGCCAAGAGAAACAAAGTGCCCTCCAAACTGTCAGTCAACAATTGGCACAGCAGGATCCGCTTGGCGCTGTCAATTTTGTAAACACCTTGCCGATCGGTCAAAATCGCACGACCCTGCTGGGCAGCGTCATAAGTAACTGGTTTCAGCAAGATAGTGAAGCCGCGACACAATACGTCAAAAACCTACCCTTAGGGCCCGAGCGCAACAAGGTCTTGCGAACGGCCATGAATTCCCTCGCCTATTCAAATCCCGAGGAGGCCATGAAACTCGTGAAACTCCTACCCGCAGGTCCGCTCCAAATCTTAGCGGCAGGACAGATCGCGAATGGCCTTGCGAATTCAGATCCACAAGGGGCACTGGACTGGATCAGCACCCTCCCAGCAGGTAGCGCCAAACGCAATGCCATCCAAAACATCAGTTGGCAACTCGCCCAGAATGACCCCGTCGCCGCCGCAACGTTTGTCGAAACGCTTCCGGCAGGATCCTCCCACGACGAGTTTATTCGCAACCTCGCAAACCAATGGGCACAGACCGATATCGACTCCGCGCTCAACTGGGCCCATACCCTCCCCGAAGGGCAAGCCAAACAGGGCGCACTCGAAAACATCGGCAATCAGTTAGCCAACCAAGATCCTCCGGTCGCCTTAAAATACGCGCAGACGCTGGCGTCCGGCGATTTGAAAAACCGCATGATGTCACAAGCTGCCCAGAAATTAGCTGAGAACGATTCCATCGCGGCTTCAGCTTGGTATCTTTCGCTCCCAGAAGGCGAATTAAAGAAAGCTTGTCTGTCGGGTCTTGTTTCCGGCATGGCACAAAACGATCCCCTCGACGCTGCCTACTTCATCGCCGACCTACCTTTGAGTGAAGAGCAGAACAAAGCCGCCATCGCCGTGGCCAGTCGCTGGACGGAAGAAGATCCGCTCGCCGCAGCAGAATGGGCAGATAGTTTTTCGGGCGACACACGAAAACAAGCACTTAGCGTGGTCGTGCAGCGATGGACACAAAATGACCCTGAAGCATCCGGACAGTGGATCACAAAGCTCCCCGACAACGCGGATCGCGACAATCTTGTTCAGAACTATATTGACAATACCTCATGGCAATATCCCGAATACGCGGCGGCCTACGTAGACCTCATGGGCGACGCTGACAAGCGGGCTAAATCCATGACCAACATCGCACAGCAATGGATGCGGAGTGACCCTGATTCAGCCGCTGTTTGGATCAAAAGCACCGATCTGCCCGACGAGCAGAAACTAAAGTTGTTGGAAAAGCCAAAGTCTTATTGACTAATCAAAATGAATATGTCATGATTGCTTTGTCTTTTACGGAATCGTAGTCATGAAATCACCCGACGCGAAAAAAATAGCCAGAATTCTGGCTGGCGAGATTGAATCGAGTCACTATACGGTTGGCTCGGCTTTACCGACGCGCTATGCGCTCGCACAGCGATTCGGCGTTTCGCGTGGCACGGTGGACAGCGCCGTTAAGGAACTTAGCCTTCGTGGAATGATCGAGAGCCGTCGAAGAGGTGGAAGCATCGTGATCAATACGTCACGCGTGCTTCGCATCGCCCTGCTCGGCGGGAGTGCAGAAAGCGCCGCAACGGAAACGCGAAGCGGAATCGTTTGTACGCCAATTCCCTTCGAATCCATCCAGTCAAAAGCCACCCGAGAAAAGCTGAACGTTTTCGATGGGCTGGTATGGCATCGGCCGAACAAGACCCACCTCAAATGGTCGGAAGAACTGCAGGAACGGATTCCGCAAATTTTACTCAATCGAAAAAATCTCGCCCGAAACTTCGTCTCAACAGACCATGCCGAGGCCATTTTTCAAATCACAAGGGAACGGATAACGGAACACCCTAGGTGGTTGCCCGTTTTTTTGGAATCGAAAGAGGATGCGGCGATTGGCGTTGTCTCGTTGAGACGCGAAGGATTTGTCCGGGCTTGCCGTGAACACAATTTATTCTACGATATCGTTCCCTTGCCCGAAGCATTTGATTCTAAAATCAGTCGGTTACGAAAAATGCTGAATTCGGATCCTCTAAAGCCGATGATTATCGTCTCGGATTCGCACCACCATACGGGTGCTGTGATGGAATGGGTTCGTGAATCGGGTCGCCGCTGGAATCAAGACATCCTGTATTCGGATTTCGACAACGATCTACCAGAAAACATCTGGGGAGTTACCGTTACCAGCTTTATTCAAGACTACCCACTCATGCTCAATTTGGCCGTTCAGGGACTCGTCAACGTGATTCAAGGAAAAGAAAAGCAGATTCAAATATTACAACTTCCCCTGCGCCGATTCGGAGACACGTAAGCCCGAGAGATCTCTTTTTTTATTACTCATTAACACGTTACAGGAGAGCATTCGATGTACGAAAAGAAGATTGCAATGATCGGTCTTGATACAAGCCATTCCGTCGTTTTTACAAAATTAATCCAGGGGACTGCACCCGAGGGCGGACATGTAGACGGCATGCGGGTTGCGAAGGCGATGCGTTTTCCTTCCGCATTTCAGAGCGAAGAAGGGCAAGATAAGCGTCAAGCTGAGCTTGAAGCTCTTGGTGTTGAAATAGTGCCGGACGTGGCGTCGGTGCTGAAAGACATGGATGCCGTTTTCATCGAAATCAATGATCCCAGCCTTC
>JBBQIY010000034.1:0-10741 GCA_038325415.1 Kiritimatiellia bacterium | reverse complement strand
CTCCTTGCCCAGATTCTTCGGGATTGCGAGATCACTCACAAGGAATTGCTGAAAGAAATCTGAGCGACAAGGAAATGATTCGATATTTTTTCAGAACACCTGAGTTTCCGCTTATCTGCGATGTGGGCAGTGTCTTGGTTGGGGCGGTATCGCCACAGGACTTCGAGGAACAGATGGCGAGACTCGACCTGCCGCTTGATGGGACTCTCACCGTTATTGATGTCTCGGGGAAAGACTGGATGTTTTTGCTGCAACGCAGCACGCTGTCGCCTTTTAGCGCAAGGAAACGCTGGACAAAAAAAAGTGATTGATCTGTTCAACGGCAGCGATGCTGCCAAAAAAATTGGGCAAACAATATTCCGAACGCTCTTTGTCCGCGAAACGATTCGAGAGAATTTTTACTGAGATTGTCGAGCTAATACGCATTGCTAACAAGACGGATGGATCGATATGATAAAAAAACTCCATATCCTTCTGGCGGTGCTGACGTTTTTCCTGTGCGCGATTCCGTTTAGTACACAACTGCGGTGGCCTTTTGTGGCGGTCATCCAAATCATGAAAAGCAAGAAAACGATTAACGATTGTGTTGCCCAGTACGGCGATGGGGTTCGTGCTCGGCTGAAACCTTTTTTTGTAGGAGTGGACGTCGCATACCCTCCGCAGGGGATCACGCTTGTCGGACTGAAGGCTGAACGCACCTTAGAAGTCTGGGTGCTGGCTGATGATGGGTTGTGGAGGTATCTTCGAAACTATCCCATTATCGGTATGAGTGGCGTCCTTGGTTCGAAACTCAAGGAGGGTGACAGGCAGGTTCCGGAAGGATTGTATCGTCTGGAGTCACTGAACCCGAATAGTCTCTATCATCCTTATACAATACGATCAAGAAGGAATTAGCAACACGAGTTAAAAAAAGGAAATACGATGAACTGTAATTTTGATGGACTGGCTTGTAACCTCTCGACAGTGGCGCTGTTATCGAACGCGCGGACGCGTTCAATTTGCACCACTTCCCGAAGCGGATGAACTCAAGGTTTTTTGAGGGCTTCGAGTGCGGGGCATTGCGCGCTGTTGCTGCATAAAGAAGTCAAACGCTTGGTTAAACATTAGCCGAAATATAGTAATGAATTGGCAACTGTTTTTTGATAATCTTTAGTTCAGTTGATCGAATACCTGCTTGATGCGGTTTTTCGTCACCAACACAAAGGAAGTTAGCCTAACATGAAATCTATCCTAGGGGCAGTGGGTGTGGCAGTGTGTCTTG
Organism: Kiritimatiellia bacterium; assembly: GCA_038325415.1. Taxonomy (GTDB): domain Bacteria; phylum Verrucomicrobiota; class Kiritimatiellia; order RFP12; family UBA3636; genus JBBQIY01. Next base: position 9,480 of record JBBQIY010000034.1, on the reverse strand, counting down.
TGGCGCAGTGCGCTTCAGGACAAGAAATCAAAGTCGAGCAGCAAGTCGAAGTCGAACAGCCTGAGAAAGCTATTTTGAGCTTTGGCGGCGACAATCGTACGCGGTACGAATTCATGGACAACTGGCCGAAAGGCGGGGGCAACGTGCCGGGAACAGCCTACGAGGAGTATTTGCGCTTCCGAACACGGATCTGGGGGGAAGCCGATTTCGACGATAGCCTGCTTTTGCGTGTGCGCATCGGCAATGAATTCCGGAGCTACCGGAATACGCAGACGAACCGAAGCCGCAACAGGTATCCGGACGAGCTTTATGTGGATAACCTCCATGCGCGGTACAAGAACGACACATGGGAGCTGAAAGTCGGTCGGTTTGAAATTATGAAAGGGGCTTTGCGTGTACTCGGCGATGGAACGGCGGCTGATGGCTCAAGAACCCTATACTTCAATGGGGCTGTTCTGACGTACCATTTCGCTCAGAAGAGTTCGGTCGATTTCATCGGCACGTGGAATCACTATCGCGACGATCTGACCGTGGGGGATCCGGCCACAGGCGTGTACGACTTGACCTTCATGCGAAGGGGCGATCCGTACTCGAAGATGGACGAGGGGATGCTCGGTGCTTATGCTGAAATCCGCGAGTTAGAGAACCTTCCCTACGATCTCTACTGGATCTGGAAGAAAGAAACCAGTTTCCATGGCGGCACTGATCGGTATCCCGGCCGTGACTTCCATACGGTAGGGTTCCGGATGGTTCCGGGCTTCAACGACTGGCTTTCAGGAGAATTAGAAGCAGCCTATCAGTTTGGTAGCGTCGATTCGTCAGATGGATTTGACAGCCGCGATATCAGCGCAGGTATGGCCTTTGGCGGCTTGACCGCGAAGGCGAACGATGTGACGTGGACGCCGAGCCTCCGCCTTGGCGCACTCTATATGAGCGGCGATAAGGACAGTTATTACTCGACGACGGACGGTAGCACGGATACGGGCTGGAATCCGGTCTTTGGGCGTCTGCCTCCGGCTGGCGATATTCCGATCTACATGTATGATGTCGGCCGCTGGTCGAATCTGCTCCACCTCAACTCAGAAGTTAGCGTTAAGCCTGCTCCGGGACACACGGTCAGCTTCGAGATGGGCCCCATGTATGCCATCGAGAAGGATTACGAAGCTACGGACCATTACCGTGGCTTGTATATGCGTGCCGTCTACAAATTCCCCGTGCCGACGGTGGCGGGAATCAGTTTCAACGGGCTTGTCTCCGGCGACATCTTCGAATATGGCGACTACTTTGACACCGATGAAGATCGTGCCACGTCGATTCGCCTTGAGTTGATTGCTAAATTCTAGTTTCACCGAAGCCAGCTACAGCGGCTCGCCACAGTCTCGCCCTCCAGTAGACGTGGCGTCCTCGCCGCGTTCGGTCGTGACGGTCTGCCGATGCAATTCTGTAGACTTGATCGGAGATCTCGGACAATTCCGGGTTACGTGGACAGGCCGCTCCGCACGGACAGAATCTGTGACAGGGTATGGGAGTGTCCGGGTGGCAGGGTGACCACATCGCCACGGATGTTGGTGGCCTCGATGCACAGCATCTCGTGAAATTCGTCATCTCCGAAATCGGGCATCCGCTTTGATTTGTCGATCCAAGGGTTCCAAACGACAGTGGATCGACTCCCTCGCTTGGCTACGCGTATTTCACGCTTGAGGCCTGCATCGCGGATGAGGCAGTCGGCAGTCGTATCCTCGTAAACCCGATCCACCTCAGCATGAATGGAGATCGACTTTCCTTCTGGAGCTTCGGTTGAGTGTGTCAGCGTATCAACATAAGGCGTGGGCTCAAGCCCTGCGATAGTAACGCGTCCGATGTCCGCTACGGCGAAGTAAGTATGGAGTGCTTGCGAGAGGGCGAAAGGTTCGGATCCGGTGTTGTGCGTGGTTAACTCAATCTGGAGGTGGACTCCCAATACAACCCGCAAAGTCAACTCAAAAGCGTGGGGCCAGTATTGCCGCGTACGCACCTCGTCGCGCAGACTCAGCAGCACTTCCGTTTCATCGGCACGGGAATTCACGGACTCTACGTTCCAGAACAATAACCGAGCGAATCCATGCGCCGACATCGCAGGGTCGTCCGCATGTGGGCCGAACCAGGGCCAGCAGACTGGAATGCCGCCGCGGATGGGTTTCCCGGCACTGTAGGCCGATGCACGACTGAGGAATAGAACCGGAGCTTGTCCCGCAGGTTGGTAGGACAAAATGTGTCCGCCATAAGGCGTGAGCTCCAGCGTTCCATGAGAATTGGTGACGGTTAGAATTGGCAGTCCGCCCAATCCCTCGCGGAATGTGGCTTGTCCAGGAATGCCGAAGCGTTGATTGAGATGAGTACTATCAAAAGTTTCCAAAATGGACCTCGGGTTGTCGGGAGTTAAATTCAGGCGGTGTTTAACCAGACCCACTGGTTTGGGGTCGGGTCTGAGATCCACTAAGCTACGGCATAACGTGTTTGCGTACAAGACAAAACAGAGCTTCTGCAAGCATTTTACGCCCATTCAAGGTTGGTTTTAGACAAGATTGCAAGATTAACCGATGCCGTTACAGACAATCACCTGCTCGTCCACCGGAGGGCATGTGCTACGCTCGCCCTACCCCGCATCCGCACGCAAGGACATTATTGTAATCTTGACAAAAGTTCAAGATTACGGTGAAGCGATTGCGTGTGGCAGAGTGGACACACTGCCACGCCGCCTCGGGAGGGACGAGCGTCTGCTCGTTCACCGAAGGGCAAGCGGCGCTTGCCCCTCCCAGCATCCGCATGTGGGGACATGATGTAATCTTGAACAGAAAAAGACAAGATTACAATGCAAGTAAGAAATATTTAACCGATGCGGAAGAGTAGCCCCGACAGGATTGTCGGGGCTACTTTCCTGTCTCGGTCTGTCCCCGACAGGATTGTCGGGGCTACTTTGGGTGCGCGTCAAAATAGTTTGACGCGCAGAGAAGTCAGAAGTCAGAAGTCAGGAGTCAGAAGTTGGAAATCAAGCACATACGCCAATTTAGGCGAAATAATTCATGTCTCTGTTCTCGTGACACCACGGAAGAAGTTTGCAACTGTACATAACGTGTTGAGAATCAATGCTGTATTCTGACTCCTGACTTCTGTATTCTGGGTGGGATTCAACTAAATTGAATCCCACCCGGCTACTTTTTGGCCTCGCGTCGCGGCTTGACTCGCAGGGGGCGTTCATAGTAATCTACACGACGGTTTCCACGGTTTGTGTGGGGACATTTTTTCATTACCCAGAAAGTCGTTTCATCATGCATCCTTTCCGCACCCACACCTGCAATGATCTGCGTCCTGAACATGCTGGCCAAGAGGTTCGCCTCTCCGGCTGGGTCTTCCACAAGCGAGATCATGGTGGAATCTTGTTTATCGACCTCCGCGACCATTATGGCCGCACGCAGGTCATCGTTCATCCCAGTCGATCGTTCTTCGAGCACTGTTCAGCCGTGAGGTTGGAGAGCGTACTCACGATTACGGGCAATGTGGTTGTACGCGAGCCGTCGATGGTGAACGGCGAGATTCCGACGGGTGCTGTCGAACTGGTTGCTGAGGACGTGGTGTTCGAATCGGAATCCGAGCTGACGCCACTTTATCTTGCTGGCGAGAGCGACGAGGTGGGTCCCGAGGAGTTGCGCCTCAAATATCGCTATCTCGATCTCCGCCGCGAAAGCCTTCATGCCAACATCATGTTGCGCGCGCAGGTGATTAGTTTCCTCCGTGCCAAAATGACGTCGCTTGGTTTTAACGAGTTTCAGACGCCGATTCTGACCTCGAGTTCGCCGGAAGGCGCGCGCGACTATCTCGTACCCAGCCGTGTGCATCCGGGGCAGTTCTATGCGTTGCCACAGGCACCGCAGATTTTCAAACAGTTGCTGATGATCGCGGGATTCGACCGTTATTTCCAGATTGCGCCGTGTTTCCGGGATGAAGATGGCCGTGCCGATCGTTCGCCGGGTGAGTTTTATCAGCTCGACATGGAAATGTCGTTTGCGACGCAGGACGATATTTTCGCCATCGTTGAGGAAGTGTTGCAGGCTACGTTTGGCAAGTTTGGCAAGAAAACAGTCGCAGAAGGCCCGTTTGTTCGCATCCCTTATCGCGAGGCCAAGCTGAAGTATGGTTCGGATAAGCCAGACCTGCGCATTCCGATCGAAATGTGCGATGTGTCGGACATCTTTGCGACATCCGGTTTTGGAGCCTTCGCGAAGGCTGTGGCTGGCGGATCTGTGGTCCGCGCTATTCCGGTGAAAGGCATCAAGGATCGTCCCCGTAGCTTCTTCGACAAGATGGAGTCGTATGCGAAGGAAATTGGTGCACGAGGTCTCGGCTATCTCGTCTGGGATACCGACAAGATCAAGGGGCCGATTGCGAAGTTTATGACGCCGGAGGAGCTGGATACGCTGGCGAAGCGCGGTGGCATGGAAGATGGCGACGTCATGTTCTTCATGTGCGACGCTCCTGCGGCCGCTTCAAAGATTTCTGGAGATATTCGTGGGAAGCTGGGTCGCGATTTGGGGCTGATCGCCAAGGACGTTTTCAAGTTCTGCTGGATTGTCGATTTCCCGATGTTCGAGCGCGACGAGGAGACAGGCGATATCATCTTCTCCCACAATCCGTTCTCGATGCCTCAGGGCGGGATGGAAGCGCTTCTGGAAAAGGATCCACTCGATATTCTCGCTTACCAATACGACGTGGTTTGTAACGGCGTGGAGCTTTCCTCTGGCGCTATCCGCAATCACCGCACGGACATCATGCTCAAGGCGTTTGAGATCGCAGGATACGGTCCGGACGTGGTCTACGACCGCTTCCCGGCGCTTTCCGGTGCGTTCAAGTACGGCGCACCTCCGCACGGAGGCATTGCACCGGGAATCGACCGCATGGTGATGTTGCTGGCCGATGCTGAAAATATTCGCGAAGTGATTGCTTTCCCGATGAACCAGCGTGCACAGGATTTGATGATGAACGCTCCGGCGCCCGTCACCGAGAAGCAGATGCGGGAGCTTCACATTAAGGCCCGTGCTCAGAACGTTGAGAAGCCAGCAGACGGAGCGGTGAAGTAACTGGTCATTAGTCATTGGTCATTGGGCATTAGTCATTGGGCATTAGTCATTAGTCATTGGGCATTAGACATTAGTCATTGGGCATTAGTCATTGGGCATTAGTCATTGGGCATTAGTCATTGGACATTAGTCATTGGGCATTAGTCATTGGTCATTCTTAATTCACAATTCATAATTCATAATTTTCTTGCCATGAGTGATAAGGTGTATCTCGATTCAAACGGAGTCACGCGCGACAGTTTTTTGTTGGCGCGGCAGATCTACGATTCCGGATTTGAGCCGGACATCATTATCGCGTTGTGGCGTGGCGGAACGCCGGTGGGCATTGTGGTTCACGAGTTTCTGCATTACAAAGGCAGCAATTGCTATCATACCGTTGTGAAGACAAGCTCTTACACGGGCATCGCGCAGCAAGGCGAGCCGGTAGTGGAGAACATCGATTATGTGTTGGCGCGGTTGAATTCGCAGAGCAAAGTTCTCGTTGTAGATGACATTTTCGACAGCGGAAACACGGCGAAGATCATCAAAAGGATCATTACTCGGATCACACCGAATTTGAAGATTGCTACGCTGTATTTCAAACCTCTGCGTAATAAAACGGATTTCTCTCCAGACTATTTTGTCGCAGAAACCGATAATTGGCTTGTGTTTCCGCACGAGCTGGTTGGCCTCTCTCCAGACGAGATCCTCGAGAAGGATCCGCAGGTACACGCCCTTTTGGGTCTTTCATAGGTAGATATATGTCGAAATTTGTAATAGAAGGCGGCGTGCCGCTGTCGGGGCGTCATTTTACGCCGGGAAACAAGAACGCCGCACTCCCCATGATTGCCGCGACGCTGCTGGCTGATTCACCGGTAACGCTGACGAATCTTCCGCTCATCGATGATGTGAAGGTGATGTTGGAATTGGTGGCGAGTACGGGTGCACATGTTGATATTGATTATCTGGGACGTCAGGCGACGATCGATCCGCGCGGACTGAATACGACCGAGCTTCCGGCAGCACTTTGCAGCCGTGTTCGGACGTCTATTCTGCTCGCGGGTCCGCTTCTTGCGAAAACGGGTGGTGTGACGCTTCCCCCTCCAGGTGGTGATGTGATCGGAAGACGCCGACTCGACACGCATTTTGATGGATTTCAGCGTTTGGGTGTTTTGATCGATTCCGATAAGTTCCCCCTTGTGTTTAAGGTGGAGTCCAAGCTTCGGGGGGCGCGCCTCCTGCTGGATGAAGCGAGCGTCACCGCAACAGAGAACCTGCTGATGGCTGCGGTTCTTGCGGAGGGTCGTACTCAGATCTTCAATGTGGCCTGCGAGCCGCATGTGCAGAATCTCTGCCGGATGCTCATCGAAATGGGCGCGAAGATTGAGGGCGTCGGCACCAACAAGCTTGTCATAGACGGGGTGGAGTCGCTACACGGAACGACGGCTCGCATTGAACCCGATTATATCGAGTCGGCCAGTTTCATCGCGGCCGCGGCCGCGACGCATGGTAGCATCCAGATCGACGACACGGTCGAGGAAGATTTTGAGATTTTGCAAAGGCCGTTCTCGCGTCTTGGCGTGACCTGGAAGCGCGACGCCTCTGGGCTTTTGACCTTCGATTCGAATGAAATTGAACTCCGCATTACCAACGATATGTTTGGTGCTATTGCGAAGATTGACGACGGGATTTGGCCCGCGACGCCATCCGATTTGCTCAGCGTATTGATTGTGCTTGCCACGCAGGCGGACGGCATCATTTTGTTCTTCGAGAAGATGTTCGAAAGCCGGATGTATTTCGTTGATAACTTGATCGGCATGGGCGCACAGATCGTGCAGTGCGATCCGCACAGGATTGTCGTCAAGGGATACTCTAAACTCCGCGGAACGCACATGGCCAGCCCGGACATTCGCGCCGGCATGGCCCTGCTCTTGGCGGGGCTCTGTGCGAAAGGCACGACGACCATTTTGAACGCGGAGAGCATTGACCGCGGCTACGAATCGGTCGAAACTTCGATTGCCGCGCTTGGTGGCAGAATTACACGCGTTACAGGCTGAGCCTACGCAATTTACCCGATAGAAATCATGGACACTATTAACACATCGCCGCGTCCCGAATGGACACCTGCTTATTCAAACAGCGATCTTGACGGCGTGCTTCTCGTCGACAAACCGGCGGGCATGACCTCGCACGATGTCGTTAACGCCGTGCGGCGTATGTTTAACATTAAGAAGGCGGGGCACGGCGGAACGCTGGACCCCTCTGCCACGGGACTTCTGGTCATTCTGCTGGGGCGCGGCACGAAGCTCTCGGATCGCATCATGGGCGGAGACAAGGTGTACGAAGGCGTGTTGAGGCTCGGGGCTGCCACGTCGACGCAGGATGCCGAAGGCGAGAAGATTTCGGGGGAGGACCCATCGGGTCTTTCCGAAGTGGCGGTGCGTGCGGCGGTGGCAACCTTGACCGGCGATATTTACCAGATGCCGCCGATGGTGTCCGCATTGAAGAAGGACGGCGTTCCTCTGTACAAGCTTGCGCGGCAGGGCATCACGATCGAGCGTGAGGCGCGGCTCGTTCACATCTACAAATTCCAAATCACGGAGTTCGGGCTTCCTGACAGTGGGATTATTGTAAAATGCTCGAAGGGTACGTACGTCAGAACACTCTGCCACGATGTTGGCGAGAAGCTCGGCTGCGGAGGTCATTTGGCATCGCTACGGCGGCTTCAGTCCGGTAAATTCACGGTGGACAAAGCGATCACATTCGACACCCTGAAGCAGTTGCCGCGTTCTGATCTATCGAAGTATGTTATTCCGATGCTTGCGGCGGTGGACTAGGGTGATTGTGCCGCGTTTAAGGAAATGAAATGCCAAGAAAGAACGCACTCGATAAACAGGCGATGAAACGACTTGAACTCAACTCGGTGCAAAAGCGCGATCTCTATGATGCGCTTGGACAGGTGCTTCGAGAAACATTTGAGATTGAAGAACCTGGTGAGCTTCAGCTCGCCTTGTTGTTGGACGCTTTGATGCAGCCGATGGCGAAGTTGTACTACAACAAAGGTGTTTCTGATGCGCGACGCTTTATGGCGGAGCGGCTTGAAGACGCCGCTTCAATTGAACTGTGATTTTAGGAAATAGCATTAAAATATTTTATTCGATAAAAATGGCTTGAATTACGAAGGCGGATATTGTATCTTGTCTTCCCTTTGTAAGGAGTATCAAAATGTCACGAATCTGCGAAATATGCGGCAAGGCGCCGCTTACAGGCAATAAAATCGTTCGCCACGGTCTGGCGAAGTATAAGGGCGGCATCGGTTTGCACACGACAGCCGTTACACGCCGTCGTTTTCTTCCCAATCTTCATCGGGTTCATGCCATCGTTAGTGGAACCACGAAGCGAATGAGAGTTTGCGCGTCTTGCATCAAGCAAGGTCGTGTAACAAAGGCCTGATCGCATCAGGCCGTCGGAGTTCGTTGCGGTATTTTATTGCAGTGTAAGGGCAAGGTTCAGAAGAGAGGAGTCTTATTATGGGATCAGAAGAACGAGAAGATGACTCAACATTGGATGAAATCGGTCTCTCAGAAAGCGTTGAGTTGGATCAGGAACAAGTTCCTGATACGGACATCACTTTTGAGTGCCCCCATTGCGGAAAAAGTCTATCGATCGACCCGCGAGGGGCGGGGTTGGTGATTAGTTGCACGCTATGCGGGCAACCCGTTACCGTTCCGATCCCAGCGGGCCTTGAAATTGACGATTTTGACGCGACGCCCGAGGAGCTGTCCATTCAGCTTTTCAGCGCCCGTAAAAATTTAGCCAAGGCGCAAGCACACATCACCGCCATAGAGGCGGAGTTAGATGAGCTACGTGCATTTCACGATTTAGCGCTGCGCGCGGAGGCCGATCATCACAGTCTCTGCGACCAAATCCGTCTCCAGCTTTCGGAGGCTGCACGCTTTCAGGGAGATGCCAATAGTATCATTCGCGAAGTCGCCGCCATGCTGACAGCCACAACGTAAAGGCGAAAAATGCCTCGAGGAACTCTTGCTCACCTGCCGCGTTTTGTGGTGGTGCGTAGTTTTTTCGTTCGTGCATTGAAATTGGCACTCATCCTGACGCCCACTGAGCAGAAGGCGATTGTCCTGCTGCTCTGTCTTTTTGTGTTGGGATGCTTCTTTAAATTCGTCATTCGCTCGTTGTAAAAATCGCGTATTGTCTTAGCTATCCGCGTGTGCTAGAATCCAAGGCATGAAAACGTATTTCACTTTGATTTTCTCGGGTGCAGTGCTTCTGGGTCTTGAGGTTTTCGTTCCTGGAGGCGTTGTGGGAGCCATCGGGATTTTATTGCTTTTGTGGGCGGCGTTTACCGCTGTGAACACGGTTGGCG